>JAUJMG010000367.1 GCA_030446955.1 Thermomicrobiales bacterium | reverse complement strand
TGTGAAAGGGTTCCCGGGTGAAGGTCTCCTGTCTCCAGGACAATCTGCAGCGGGCCCTCGCGCAGGTCTCCCGCGCGGTCGCCTCCAAGACGGCGCTTCCGGTTTTGAGCAACGTCCTGCTGGCGACAGACGAGGGACGCCTGCGGATTGCGGCCACCAACCTCGAGATCGGGATTACAACCTGGATCGGCGCGTCGGTCGACGAGGAAGGCAAGGTCACGGTCGACGCCCGCCTGCTCAATGAGTTCGTGAACACGCTGCCGAACGCTCCGGTGCAGTTATCAGTCGAGTCGCCCCGGATGACGCTGTCGGTGCAGAGCGGACGGGACAAGGCCGGGATCAACGGGATCGACGCCGAAGACTTTCCCGTGATTCCCCGCCTCGACGGCGACGCCTTCGTGGCTGAGGTGGATCCCCAGGTCTTGCGGGAGATGATCGCCCAGGTCGAGTTTGCCGCCGCAACGGACGAGAGCCGCCCAGTGCTGGCAGGGGTCCTTGCACGGTTTGAAGGCTCGTCGCTCGTCCTTGCCGCGGCCGATGGCTTCAGACTCGCCGTTCGGGAAGGGGAACTGGCCAGCCCGGTGCCGGAACGCCTCGACATCATTGTTCCCGGGCGCGCGCTGCGGGAGCTGGCGCGGATCATCGGCGATCAGACTGAACCGGTGCGGCTTGCAATCACCGCAAGCCGGAGCCAGCTCTTAGTGCGGGTCGGAGAGACGGAGTTCTTGTCGCGGCTGATCGAGGGCACCTTTCCCGACTTCCGCCAGATCATCCCCCGGGAGTTCAATACCAGGTTAGAACTGGGCCGCGACGCGTTTCAGAATGCGGTGCGGCGGGCGAGTTACTTCGCGCGTGACAACAACGATGTGGTCCGACTCACGATTCATCCCGGCGAGGAGGAGTTCATGCCGGGAAGCGTGGAGGTCTCGGCGACGGCAGCCGAACGGGGAAGCAGTCAAAGCTTTGTGGACGCGAGCGTGACGGGGCCAGAAACACAGATCGCCTTCAATGCCCGTTACCTTGCGGATGTCCTTGGCGTTCTCAAGAACGCGCAGGTGATGATTGGCATGAACGGCGCCAACCAGGCCGGCGTGGTGCGATCGGCTGAGACGGACGACTACACCCACGTGATCATGCCCATGGTCATCGGGGCCCAGTAAGGGCAGCCGGGGCCGGATCATGTTCCTGCGTCACCTTGAGTTGGAGGAATTCCGGTCCTACCGGCACCAGCGTCTGGATCTGGATCCACGCGGTCTCCGCCTTTCCGGGCCGAACGGCAGCGGGAAGTCAACGCTCCTGGAAGCGGTTGCTCTGCTGGCGACGATGCGTTCCCCGCGCAGCGCCGCCGATCGTGAGATCCTGAACTGGGAGAGCGGAAGCGACTTGAGCGTGCCGCCCTTCGCGCGGTGCGTGGGCGCCGCGCGCCGGGAGGACGGGGACGTTCAGATTGAGCTTGCGCTCCAGAGTGACCCTCAGCGTCCAGGCCACGTCCGAAAGCAGATCAAACTTGACGGCCGGGCGGTGCGAGCAATGGACGCGGTTGGCGTCCTCAAGGCGGTCCTCTTTGCTCCGGATGATCTCGCCCTGGTGTCCGGTCCACCTGCCGGCCGGAGGCGCTACTTCGACCTCACGATCTCCCAGTTAGATGGCCGGTATTTGCGCTCCCTTTCCCGGTATAACAGAATCCTCGTGCAGCGAAACAGTCTTCTGCGGTCGTTGGCCAAGGATCGGCTCGATCTTCGAGCGGCCGAGGAGCAACTCGCCTTTTGGGACGAGGAGCTTGTTGCCTTCGGCTCCCACCTCGCGGCCTGCCGGTTCAGGATGCTACGGCGGCTGGGTGACCTCGCCGCTGGCCGATTTCACTGGCTCTCAGGTCAGATGGACCTGCGGTTCTCCTATCGAAGCAACCTTACCAGCGAGGGGTGGCCTTCGGAGGAGGGGCCACGGGGAAACTTTTCGACGTTGCAGGCCATCGTCTCCCGCGGCTACGAGGAGCAGTTGCGCGAGGCGCGCCGGGAGGAGCTGCGGCGAGGAACCAGCCTCGTCGGTCCACACCGCGACGATGCGGAGTTCGCGATCGGTGGTGTCGACCTGGCTGCGTATGGGTCGCGGGGTCAACAGCGCCTGGCCGTTGTGGCCCTTAAGCTGGCCGAGGCGGATTTGATGCGGGAGCAGGCGGGTGACGTTCCGGTCCTGCTCCTGGATGACGTGCTGTCGGAATTAGACGAACGGCACCGCGGGCTGCTTGTGGAGGCGGTGGGCCAGGTCGGATCTCAAGTCTTCGTCACGGCGACCGACACCGCCTCCCTGACGGGCTTTGGGTTGGATGAGCTTCCGCGCGCCACCGTCGCGGGCGGAGTCATCCGCCCGCTCTCACCCGCGGCGTCCGTAGGTGGCTGAGGCACAACGAGAGCGAATACTTCTTGAAGGTCGACAAAGCGCTTTCGACGGTTAGCCGACTTCCACGGCTAGGTTCGCCCGGAGTGGTTCGTCGCCGGCTGGCGCCGTTGCCACCGAAGCGGGTTTAGGCTGCATGGCAGCCTCAATGTCCTTTGCCGCCGTTCCTCAAGCGGGAACCGTCGATTTCTCGGAAGATCGCTTGCGTCACCTCCCGCGGCCCCCGCCGACGCCGGATCATCCCCGTTCAGCCGCTCAAAGCCGGGCGGCTCGAATCCCGGGGCAGGTGGTCGATAGAGTTCAGGCGCCGCCCGGATGATCCCGGGTGCCCTCGTCCGTCTGGCTCGTTGCGCGCTGCCCGCTTCCCTGTCCTGATTCCACCCGACCAGCCCGACCATGTGCCTCATCGGCGGCAATGAATCGCTGTAGACGCTCGACCGCCTGTGCCGAGTGGCCCTCGACCTCCGGCTGCTCGGTATCGTCGTCCTGTTCATCGACTTGATCGCTTGCCTGGACTTGCTCCTTGTCAGCGGACTCCTACCCTCTCCTTCCGACTCATGCTCGGTCACTGCTGGTCGATAGCCGGCTCCCCGGTCTCCACCATCATAGTGGAGGACCTGGGGTTCGCTGTAAAACAGAGCACAACTGGCCAGTCTTCCATGACACATGGGACGACGGGCGACTTCGTGTCCACCCTCGTTACATGGTCTACGCCGCCGTCAGGGCGGAATCTAGAACGGCGTGAGCGACAAGGGGTTGGAACGATCCTCACGACGTTGGCGATCCGGCATCACGCCCCGTTGCCGCTTCCCGGCGCAACCGGCGATCAATGGCCGCAGTGGCTTCCAATTCGTCGCAACCCGTGGCTGCCACCTGGGTGCCTGATGCTGTCCGATGGCACCCCGCGTTGGGACGGCAGTTCACCGGTGCCTGTAAGTACGCCTGCTAACGACGGGCGGGCTAGGAGGCGGAGCGCCTGTCCAGTGTCTTCGCCACGATGACGACAACCGGCCGGCCTCATCGCTGCTCCCAGGCGCGCCGATACACCGGCAAACGATCTATCGCCGGGGGCAGAGCCGGAAAAGGAGCATGCGGCTCGGCTTGGTACCAAAAGGCGGTGCTTGAAAGCTCGTCGCCCCGGCGATTGGCGTGTCCATGCTCGATCGTGACCCGGATGGACTGTTTGAAGACGACGGGATCTTCGACGTGGAAGCGATAGAGGGTTACTGGATCCGTCCAATTCGGCCCGCCGCCCGCGATAATCCCGTGGTAGGGGGCGGAGTACTCCTGGTTGGGGCACCAGGCGGTATTGAAGTAGTCCTCCGTGCCGGTCCCATGTAGGGTGGGCGGCCACGCATCGTTGGTGCCTCCGCGGGACTCCGGTCGAGGTTCGGCCGGCGTTTGCGGTTCTTCGTCGGCAAGCTGCGGCCGCCGCCCGGCCTCTGGTGCAAGGAGGCCAGGCTCACCGTCCACGAAGATCATGTCGTCGCCCTCTCCGTACCAGTCCCACAGCGGCGACCGTCGCAGCGAGTAGACCGAGAGCAGGCAGCCGACGTAGTGCCCGTGACCGGTCGCTTCGAGAATGGTGTAGTTGTCGCGGCCCTCAACGTTGACGCCTCCGAACAGGAAGGCTTCATTCGACAGGTTCGCCTCAGCGTGCGCTGCCGGCATTTCGGACCCCCACTGGGCGTGGAAGCGGCCGAGTCCGTGTTCGAGGCGCTCGTGCAGCTCCAGGTCCACGTAGTAGTAGAAGAGAACCTCGTCCTCGCACTCGCTCTCGATGGTCATCCGCATCCCCCGCTCGAAGGGCATCGGGAAGTAGCAGTTGAAGGCCTTGCCGTCTTGGGGACTGGATTGAAGCGGCAGACTTGCATAGTTCGCGGTGCGGCCGTGTCCCATGCCGAAAAAGTCGCCCACGGGACATTCGACGCTCGGCGTCTCCTCACCATCCCAATAGGCCCGGAGCACGACCTTCCGGAGATACTGGGAGCTTTCGCAGGCGATCGTGCACCAGAGGTGGGTGACGATGCCCGCGCCCTCGATCTCGGCGAGGGTAACTGTCTCGCCCGGCTCGACGTGAAGGCGGTCGTCGTTGCCGCCGGTCCGGTCGAAGCTCGAGAAGCGCCGTGTGCGGACATCGCG
>JAUJMG010000366.1 GCA_030446955.1 Thermomicrobiales bacterium | reverse complement strand
CCTGCCGCACCATGCCAACCTCATCGCGGCCTCCGCCATTAGCCCCGCGGTCGCCGTCGCTCGCGGCTACCGCTCGGTGAAAACACGGGCCGAGCTACGGCGGCTCGGGTTCGGTGATGCCCAGTGCCGCGTGCCGGTATTGCTGCTTCCTGTCTGGAACGCTACCGGGGAGATCACCCTCTACCAGCTGCGTCCTGATGCACCGCGCATCCGGGACGGCAAGGCGGTCAAGTACGAAACCCCGAGCGGCGCCCGCATGGTCCTCGATGTGCCGCCACCGGTCCGCGGTTCAATAGGTGACCCCAAGGTTCCCCTGGTCATCACCGAGGGGATCCGCAAGGCGGACGCGGCGACGTCAGCCGGACTGTGCTGCGTGGCCCTCCTCGGCGTCTGGAACTGGCGCGGCACCAATGAGCATGGTGGGAAAGTAGCCCTCGCCGAGTGGGAGCATGTCGCCCTCAACGGTCGGATGGTCTACCTCGCCTTCGACAGCGATGTGATGACCAAGCCTGCGGTCCACACCGCGCTGGGACGCCTGGGCGCCTTCCTCGGCGGGCGCGGGGCCAGCGTCCACTACGTCTACCTCCCAGCTGGTGACGGTGGCATCAAGCAAGGGCTCGACGACTTCCTCGCGGCCGGCGGCACTGTTGATGCCCTTGTTGCCTTCGCGTCGCCCGAGCTGCGTCCGCCGCCGACGGACAGCGTCATCCCCGGTGATCCAGCACGCCTCTCCGGATCCTACGCGGTGGTGGACAGTCGGCTGTGCTGGCGCAAGCGCGAGCGCGAGGGCGACGTCTGGCTCCCGCTCGCCAACTTCACGGCCGAGATCGTCGAGGAGGTGATCGCCGACGACGGGGTCGGCGAGCGCGGTGAATTGGTCGTCAGCGGGAGCCTCGACGATGGCACCTCCCTCCCACCGGCACGGGTCGCCCTCGGCCGCTTTGCCTCGATGGACTGGGTCGTTCCCAGCTGGGGCACGCGAGCGGTTGTCGCCGCCGGGATGGGGGCCAAGGACCGGCTGCGGGAGGGCATCTAGCGACTGTCCCGGGATGTGGAACGACGGCGCGAGTACACTCATCCCGGCTGGCGGCATCTGGAGGGTCACGGCTGGGCCTACCTCCACGCCGGTGGGGCGATCGGGGCGGACGGATCGGTCCCAGATGTCTCCGTCTCACTGCGCGGCCCGCTGGCGCGGCTGGCGCTGCCCGACCCACCGATGGGCGATGACCTGAAGGGGGCCGTCCACGCCACCCTCAGGACATTGGACGTGGCCCCGGACGGCATCACCGTCCCGCTCGTGGGGCTGGTGTTCCGCGCGGTGCTCAATGAGGCGGCGCCGGCCGACTTCGCTGGCCACCTCGTTGGTCCCACCGGAACTCGCAAGTCGGAGCTTGCCGCCCTGACCCAGCAGCACTTCGGCCCGTCTTTCGACCGGTTGCACCTCCCCGCCGCCTGGGCGGCGACGGCCAATGCCCTGGAGCGGACGGTCTTCGACTTCAAGGATGCTCTCGCCGTCATCGACGACTTCGCGCCAACCGGCTCCCCCTACGACGTGGCGCGCTACCACGCCGCTGCCGACCGCGTGCTGCGGGGAACCGGCAATGCCGCTGGCCGGGCGCGGATGGCGGCAGATGGCGGGCGCCGGCCCGACTACCCACCACGCGGGCTTGTGCTGAGCACCGGGGAGGACGTGCCACGGGGCCAGAGCCTGCGGGCGCGGACGGTGGTCCTGGAAGTGGCCCCGGGTGATGTTGAGTTGGAGCGGCTGACCGAGCTGCAGACGCTGGGGAGAAACGGCGTCTTCGTCCGGGTCACCGCCGCCTACGTCCGGTGGCTGGCTCCCCAGCTGGACGAGCTCCGGGACCGCTTCCTGGACGACATAGCTGACCTGCGGGCTCAAGCGCACCGGACCGGGATGCACGGCCGGACGCCGGAGGCCACGGCCAACCTCGCGCTTGGCTGGCGTTTCTGGCTCGCCTTCGCCCAAGACGAGGGTGCGCTCACCGCGGCCGAGGCGGCGCATACCTGGCTGCGGGTTTGGGCAGCGCTGCTCGGGGTGGCGGCACGGCAAGCAGACCACCAGGCAGTGGAGGATCCACCGCGCCGGTTCCTGGAGCTGCTGGCGGCGGCGATCGCCTCCGGCCAGGCCCATGTGGCGGCACCGAGTGGCGGTGCTCCATCTGAGTCCCAGGGGTGGGGCTGGCGGGAACGGACGGTGGGTACCGGGGAGTATGAGCGGACCGAGGGGGTGCCGCAGGGACTGCAAGTCGGCTGGCTTGATGGCGACGATCTCTACCTGGAGCCAGACGCGGCCTACGCCGCGGCGCAACGGGTGGGACAGGCGACGGGGACGGCGCTCACCGTCCATCCCCGGACACTGGTTAAACGGTTGCATGAGCGGGGACTGCTGCGCGGGACCGAGCAGCGCGTCGGCACTCTGACCGTGCGCAGGACCGTGGCGGGGCAGCGGCGGCGCGTCCTGTACCTCGCCGCGACGGCCCTCAGCCCGGAGGAACCTGGCCAAGCTGGCCAGTCTGGCCGCCAGGGGACAGACGGAGCCGAAATGCCCGTCGCACTAGGGGCCAACGGCCAGGTTTCCGGGCCAGATTCGGCGGTACCCAGGGAGGAACCTGGCCAGGGGAACTGGCCAGAACCCGCACCAGCAGGCGGCGATGGCCACAGTGGCCAGGTTGGCCAGGTGCAATCGGCGTGGGTGGCTGAGCCGGCCGCGTTCGGGACCGGAGCAGCAGGTGGACGGTCATGCGAGGAGTGGCATCTGGCCCCGGTGGTACCGGAGGAAACGTCATCCGGGAATACGGGAAAAGCCGGGATAAGGGAGGCCGAGGAGGACCGGCAGGGGGACGTATCCCGTAATCCCGTATTCCCGGACGAGGCTGAGCCTGACCTCGACGGCTGGGACCACTGGGAGGAATCGCTGTGAGCGCCCGAGAGGAGGCCGAGCACCTGCTGGCCGAACTACTCCGGGCGGGGGCGATCCCGGCGCTCGAGGCGGAGCGGCTCAGGATTGATGCGCCACGAGGGTGCCTGACCACGGATCGGCGGGAGCGCCTGGCGGGCTGTCTGCCGGAGCTCCGCACGCTGGTGGCGACACGGTGGCGGTCTCGCGGGGAATGCGTCGCCCACCGTCCCTGTCGCCGGATGAGTCCCTGTGCCGAGCCCATTGACGGTCATCCCTGTCTGATCCAAGCAACCTGCTGCCTCTGTGGAGCGGGACTCCCACCCGGCCGGCGCTACCTCTGCCGCGCCTGTTCTGACACATCGCTGGCGACCATGAGCGAGACCAAGTCCCAGGGAGATCAAGCATGAGCCGCCTGATCCGCTGTCGCCGCTGCGGCGCCCTCTTCGTCCCGGATCGCGCCGCGATGCTGGTTCGCTGCTGGCGGCTCTGTCCCCGCTGCCGTGGTCCCATACCGCCGAGCGGGGGCATTCCGGCCGTCGATGACAGTCTTCTCCCTTCGTCCCCGCTGGGGGTGGCGATGTGAGTCGCTCACTCTGGCGATGCCACGATCGAAGCTGTCCGGTTCCGAATGGTGCGATCTTGGGACGCGTGACGGCAGAGAGTGGTCTCGTGCTCGATCCCAGCGTGACAGACTTTCGCGCCTATCTCGATACCCGTCGCGTGATAGTCACCTGCCCAGCTTGCGGAACGGCGCGGGAGTTCCGAGGGAAAGCCGTCATCTCTTCGTGCTGATCGTTGCCTCTGCGATCTTGCCGCCGGCGCCAATGCCAATGCCGGTGATCCCCTCGTCCGTCTCGATCTTGACGAGCGCCAGCCCGGCGTGGGTATAAGTGTGCAGGCCATTCGTAATCGGCTTGGCACGGGGCCATCGATACTCTTCGGTTGTGACCTCGACAATCCTCATCTGTCCCCCCTGTCTCTCTTGTAGTGCGTCTCCATATGGCCGGAGCACGAGTCGGATCTCCTGGGCATCCCGTTGATCGACTACACCCATTCTGCAAGAGGGGGGGAGAGACCGCAACAAGGGCATTGATGGCGAAATCCTGGATGGTTCATCCGGCGAGGGAGTTGCCCGATGTGAATCACGTGTAGCCGAACTACGAAATTGAGGTATCGGCTCCGGCGCCTCAATCAAAAACTCATACCACCACAGTCGGTTGGAGCCGACCTTATATAAGGTATGGTGAACCTTCCTTATGGTGCATTCGTTTGTGAAATGTGCTGATTCCGCCTTCTCGCCAGTCGCCGATTGTGGACCCCTTCGAAATGGTCCCTTGTCCCCATGTACATTCAACCCGTTGACAGTGCCGGACATGCATGGCAGTACGGCTGCTCTCCTGCCAATCACTGCACCTTGGTCGGTCGTTCAGGCCGTCCGATATACTAACGCGATCCCAACTTAGCAACGCAATTCCGCTTCGCCTGCTAGCGGGAGCAGCAGGAAGAGAGCAGGGTATGTCACGATATTTCTCATACTTGGTTGGATTATGGAGGCCGGTTGATTTAGATGGGAACGACGAGCATGTCGAGTCACTTAGTAATGGGGGCACCGGATGCTCGCGCAG
>JAUJMG010000066.1:6207-15141 GCA_030446955.1 Thermomicrobiales bacterium | reverse complement strand
GTGCTAGAGCTATCGACCGGTGGTGGGGTGGGCGCGGGGGGGGTGATGTTGTGGTGCGACTTGGCATAGGCGTGGGGTGTTTCTGGGCGCGCGCGCCGCTTCCCCTTCATGGTTAGCCCAGACCACGCCCTGGGGCACCCGCATGAGGGGGCGGGTGCGCTAGGGCGAACCGGGCGTGTGCTACATCCGCGCCGGCGCCAGACGGGCTTTCCCGAATCCGCTGTCGGTGCCGCGACCAGCAGTTGAATCGGTGGCCGGGAGTCCCGTGAAGGGGCACGGCAGGCGGTCCCTCGATGGAGTGCCCCTCTGGCGTGCAGGGGACGGGAGTCCACAGGGCGAACTCACGGGGCCACGGCCCCGTTCCCACGGTTCGCCGCCCGCGCCCGGTCGTAGGAGAGGCGGAAGAGGGTGATGGCGCCGGGGACGGCTTCCGGGCCGCGTATCCAATAGCTGACCCAGCCCGATTCGGGCAGGACGTGGTGGGGCTGGGCCTTGCCCTCGGCGACCAGTTGCTCCCGGATCCGGACGGGAAAGGGCAGATCGGCAAGGCGGTCGCCGTGGAGGTGGCCGATCTCCCGTTTCCCGAGCCGGAACTCGGTGCCGCCAAACCGGTGCGGCGCCTCTTCAACGCCCTCCCAGCTCAGCACCTCCCGCCGGATCTGCTCGCCGATGCCCTGCGTGGCGGTCTCCATGACGTCCATCCTTGCTCCCTGCAGATCGATCCGCCTCTTACCCCTAGTCCGACCCGCCCGACCCCGCGCCCTCGATCGTCCCCACCAGCGTCTCCAGGTCGTGGGAGGCGTCGTGGCGGCGGCCGTTGACGAAGAAGGTCGGGGTGCCCTGGACGCCGCTCGCGAGGCCGCCCTCGAGGTCTGCCTGGATACGCGGCGCGTGGGTGTGGGCGGCCAGGTCGTGGCCGAAGCGGGCGGGATCGAGATCCAGCTCGGCGGCGTAGGCGGCGAGGCTGACCGCGTCCAGGGACCGCTGACGGGCGAAGAGGGTCTCGTGCATCTCCCAGAACCTGCCCTGCGCGTCGGCGGCCTCTGCCGCTTCTGCGGCCCGCTGGGCGTGGGGGTGGATCTCCGGGAGCGGGAAGTTGCGGAACACGTACCGCAGATCGTCGCCGAACTGCTGCCGCAGCTCGCCGACGACCGGCAGCGCCCGCGCGGTGTAGGGGCATTCATAGTCCCCGTAGAGGACCAGGGTGACCGCTGCATCCTCCGGGCCGAGGGCGTGATCTCTGGGGCCGACCGGGACCGCCAGCCGCGCCGCGTCTCCGTGATTCGAGGTCATGCGTCGATCCTCTCCGCGTCGCGCCGTTGCGCGCTGGCCCAGCGAACTCCCGGCGGGAGCGCCGGTCGGACCGGGGTCTAGTGCAGGTTGCTCAGGTACTGGTGGATGAAGGAGACGGCGATCGAGCCTTCGCCGACGCCCGAGGCGACGCGCTTGACGGAGCCGTGGCGGACATCGCCGGCGACGAAGATGCCCGGCACGCTCGCTTCGAGCAGGAACGGGTCGCGGTCCGCTGTCCAGCCCTTGGGCCGCTTGCCGTCACGCATCAGGTCGAGCCCGGTCAAGATGAACCCGCGCTCGTCCCGTTCAACCACCCCATCCAGCCACCCGGTGCCGGGCTGGGCACCGATGAAGATGAACAGCGCCGAGGCGCTGAGCGTCTCGGTCTCGCCCGTCCTGGTGTTACGGACGGTGACCCCTTCCAGGTTGCGCTCCCCGTGCGCCTCCGCTACCTCCGTGAAGGGGCGGACCGCGATATTGGGCGTCTCGGCGATCTGGTCGATCAGGTAGCTGCTCATCCCCTTCGTCAGCCCCTCGCCGCGCACCAGCAGCGTGACCTGGCCCGCGTAGCGGGAGAAGAACATCGCGGCCTGGCCGGCGGAGTTGGCGCCGCCGACGATCAGCACCTGCTCGTCCCGGCAGGAGATGGCCTCGGTCATCGCGGCCCCGTAGTAGATCCCCGCGCCGGTCAGGCGCTCGATGCCAGGAGCCTCCAGCTTCCGGTAGGCGACGCCGGTGGCGATCATCAGGGCGTGGCAGGCCAGCTCCCTGCCATTCCCTAGGCGCAGGTAGCGGTAGGGATCCTCGACCCGGACCGCTTCGGCGGACTGAGGAGTGAGGACCTCGACGCCGAAGCGGCGCGCCTGGTCTAGCGCGCGCCGGGAGAGATCGGCGCCGCTGAGTCCGCTGGGAAAGCCAAGGTAGTTCTCGATCCGCGAGCTTTGCCCCGCCTGCCCGCCGGGCGCGTTGCGCTCGACCATCAGCGTCTTCAGGCCCTCGGAGGCGCCGTAGACTGCGGCGGCCAAGCCCGAGGGACCGCCGCCGACGATGATCAGGTCGTAGAAGGGCAGCTTCGCCTGCGTCTGGAGGCCGATCTTCTCGGCGATCGCGACGTTGGTCGGGTCGGTCAGGTGGGAGCCGTCCGGGAAGAGCAACAGCGGGAGGGAGACTCGCTCGACTCCGGCCAGCTTCACCAGATCCTCAGCCTCGACGCTGCCCTCGATGTCCAGCCAGCGGTAGGGCACCTGGTTGCGGGCCAGAAAGTCCTTGACCGCGTGGGACTTGGGCGACCAGCGGTGGCCGATCACCCGCAGGCCGCCGAAGGGCGGATGGAAGCCGGCGTCCCAGTCGGCGAGAAGGTCGTCCAGCACTGGGTAGAGGTGCTGCTCCGGCGGGTCCCAGGGCTTGAGCAGGTAGTGGTCGATTCGGACCGAGTTGATCGCCCGGATCGCGGCGTCCGTGTCGGCGTAGGCGGTGAGGAGGACCTTCTTCGCCTGCGGGAAGAGGGCGATGCCCTGCTCCAGGAACTCCACGCCACTCATGCGGGGCATTCGTTGGTCGGCCAGGAAGAGCGCGACCGGCTCGTTGCGCAGCTTGAGTTGCTCCGTCGCCTCCAGCGCGGTCGCCCCGGAGTCAGCGGCCAGCACCCGGTAGCGGTCGCCGTACTGGCGGAGCAGATCGCGCCGGACCGCACCGAGCACCTCGGGATCGTCGTCCACCGTCAGCAGGACCGGTCGGGCCAAGGGTCTCGTCTCCGTGATGAGGGGTTGCCAGGCCCCAGGCGATTCAAACACCGGCAACGGGACGAGTAGCCGCCTGGACGGACTCACTCGACGCGGAATCACCACCGGCCCGAACGAGAGATGGACGGCGAGTCCATGGCCGGCCAAACCGTCCACGAACGGAGGCGTGGGACGCTCCTCTTTCAGTGGCGAAGGGCAGCCGGTTCGTCGCCGCTCGGTGCCGTCGAAAAGAGGATCTGACCAGTCCTACCCACCCGATTGATGTTGAGTGCGCCTACCCGGCAAGCGGCTGCAGCGCCCGTAAGGAGGGCGTTCTGGTGGGGATGCCTTCAGGACAGCTAAGCCGCCGTTCCACGTTTCCAGTATCGCGCTCCCCCAGTGAAGCGCAACCGGGCGATGTTTAACGAAGTGGCCAGGACCACAGAAACGCGAAGCCCGCCTATCCATTCTGGACTGGCACGGGGCGTTCGGCTATCCGCCGCTCGGG
Organism: Thermomicrobiales bacterium; assembly: GCA_030446955.1. Lineage (GTDB taxonomy): Bacteria > Chloroflexota > Chloroflexia > Thermomicrobiales > UBA6265 > LC2-1. The sequence continues at coordinate 11,619 of JAUJMG010000066.1, read as the reverse complement.
CAGGAGCCGCCCTAGCCGTGCGAGGAGGAGGGCGAAGCCCGGATCAGCAAGACGGGCACCGTTGCGTGGCGAATCACCTCCTCGGCCACGCTGCCGAGCAGCCACCGGGCCGGGCCTGTTCGCCCGTGCGACGCTAGCACCAGCAGATCGGCGGGGAGTGCTGCCTCCACCACCGCCTGCGGCGCCAAGCCGCGGCGGACTTCGGTTGTAGCCGGGGTTCCGTCCGCGCTAAGACGGGCCTCGATTCCGGCCAGGTACTCCCGCGCTTCCGCTTCTTCCTTCTCCAGCTCCCGGCCGAGGGCGGCGTACTCCAGCGCCGTCTCGTTGGCGCCGAACCGGAACCGCGTCGGGTCAGCGACGCGAACCAGATGCAGCGGCGCGCCGATCCGGCGGCCCAGCTCGATCGCCGGTGCCAGCGCCTGCTCCGCCACCGTCGACCCGTCCAGCGCGACCACGATCCGATCGAACACGACACGACCTCCCTGCCACCCGTCCTTCGTCCGGGGTGGTCCGGGGAAGGTCCGACGGGGCAGCGACGACGCCTCCGTTGGGGTCATTCAACCTCGACCACGACCGCGCCCGCCGGGCGGCCAGTGGATGCGGGCTTGGCAGGGACGGGCGGCCGTGCAGCCCGCGCCACCGATCCGTTTGCCGGGCGGCCGGGGCTCACGTACGGTTGACGGTGTGGGTGCCCAGCAGGCGGGCAATCTGATGGGCGCCGAGCCCCGGGAGCGGAGATGACCGAGGAAGAGTGGGACGCCGTTGTCGTCGGGGCGGGTCCGGCAGGCAGCGCAGCGGCGATTATGCTGGCGCGGGCCGGGCAACGGGTCCTGCTGCTGGACCGGCACTCGTTTCCCCGCGACAAACCCTGTGGCGACCTGATCGGGGTCCGCGCGCTCATCGCGGCACGGCGGCTGGGCGTGGATGAAGAAATCCTCGCAGGCTACCCGCGACTGGCCGGCGCCTACCTCACCGCCACGGCCGGCGCTCTCGACCTCACCCCATCCACCCGCGCCGGCCGAGCCCTGCTCGCCAGGTCAGACGCTCGGGTCATCCCCCGCGTGATGTTTGACGCTGCGATGGTTCGCGCCGCCCAGCGCGCCGGCGCCAAGCTGCGCCGCCTCACGGTGCGCGAGGTTGGGACCTGGGACGGCATGGGCCGCATGGTGTCGGGGACAAGATCCGATGGCGATATCCGCCTCCGGGCACAGGGTGTCGTCCTGGCCGGGGGGTACGGCTGCCGCGTCGCCGCGGACGTGGCTCCACTCGAGCGGCATAACCGAGACCAGATCGCCATGCCAACGCGGGTGCCGGAGCCTTCCCGTGGGATCGCCATGCGCGGTTACTTCCGGAACGTGGCAGCACCGAACGGGCGAATCAGTTTCTGCCTGGATGACTGGGTGCTGCCCGGCTACGGCTGGGTCTTCCCACTCCCCGGCGGCGGGGCTAACGTCGGCGTCGGGACCTTGACGCGGGGCGGCGCGTCGGAGGGCGAGCACCTCCGTTCACTCTACTCCCGGTTTACTGAGAATTCGGCCTCACCCGCGGCACCGTGGCTTAGTGAGGCGCAGGCGGAGGGACCCGCCCGCTCCTGGCCGCTTGACCTTGGCCCGCGCCGACGGCGCCTAACCGCGGACGGGCTGTTGGTGGCGGGCGAGGCGGCCGCCTTGGTAGGGCCGCTCACCGGGGCGGGCATTGCCTTCGCGCTCGAGACCGGCGCCGCAGCCGGGACAACACTGGCCGCGGCGCTGGCCGCTGGAGATCCCCGCGCCGGCGCCCTCGCGTCCTACGCCCGCACCACGCGCCGGCGCGCTCTGCCGTGGTTACGTGCGGAGCATCTCGCTCAGCGCTGGCTCTCCGACCCGTCCCACCTAGGCGCCTTGGTCAGCACCATTCGCCCACTCCCCCCGACCGGCGTCCTTGGGGCCCGCCTGTTGCTTCACCTGGGGTAGCGGGACACCATCTTGAGGACGATCCCGAGGCGTCAGGGAGGGACGTCCAACCAGGGCCCGAAGGACGGTCGGTGCCGGATGCCTGTCTGTGTTTCTAGCTCGGGCCATGGAGACGGCCCCGGCGCCTTCGGGGTGGTCGCTGCGCCGACATCCCTAGGGGAGCGCCAGCGCAGCGATCGGCAACCTGGACGGCAACTGCGCTCCTATGCCGCCGTTGGCTCTGCAGTGGGGGTCTCCTCGTTCTGGGTGGGCTCGCAGCCGGTGAACAAGTAGAGGCGGACATCGACCTGCCCGACGGGCGGATCGACGTTGACGAAGTTCTCGAAGGCTGCTCCTGCAACGAGGTCAGGGAACTCGTCTGCCAGCAGTTCGTTGACCTCGGCCGCTATCGCCGTGCCGACCTCGACAGCCGGGGAGTGACCGAAGGTCAGGACCACGCCAGCCCGGCAGTCGTCCTCGTACGGGCCGAGGATGCGTCGCAACTCGACGCGTGCCGCCTCCTGTGCAGCGGGATCGCCAGCGAGCAGGCCGGCGGGATCGACCTGGATCTGCTGCTCAACGAACGCGGGATCGATGGCGCTGCTGGCGAGGCTCGCCGTCTCGGCCTGGCGTGTGGCAAGGGCAATGGCAGTTGCTTGAGCGGCAGTTGCCCGCGCCTCGACGGTCGCTAGCTCCGCCTGATCCGTCGCCTGGGCGGCGGCCTGTGCCGTGACCGTCGCCCGGGCAACGCTAGCGTCCGCCGCTGCCGTGGAGGCGAGAGCCGTGTTCGTCGCCTGGGCTCCGGCCACCTCCTCGCCGATGGCCCGCACCGTGGCGTCCTGAGCCGTGATTGTCGCTGCGGCCTCCGTCCCAGCCATGCTCCCCTCAGTGGTCATCGCGGCGATGGTGGCGCTGGCGCTTGCCGCCTCCGCTTCACTCGTCGCGACCGCCGCGGTCGCTTGCGCCTCGCCTGTGGCCTGGACCCCAGCCGCGCTCGTCGCATCCGCTGCGGCTGCCACTTCCAAGGCCGCCACCTCCGCCTGAGCGCTGGCGACGGCTGAGCCAAGCGAGCCGGCCGTCGCCGCGGCAACTTGGGCATCGGCCGTTGCCGTCGCGGCAAGGGTCATTTCCCGCGCTCGCTGCGCCTCAATCGTCGCCGCGGCGGCGCTGGCCGCAGCCATGGCCGCGGTCTCTGCCGTCGCTTGCGCGACGCCGGTCTCGGCCGCGCCAGTCGCCAGCGTCTCAATCGTCCCGGCGAGGGCCACGCTTGTCGACTGCGCCGCGGTCGCCGTAGCGGCTGACTCCAAGGCCATTCGATCCGTCTGCGCCGCCGCGGCCGTCGCCGTCGCGTTCATGTCGGCCACCGCAGCGGTACTGGCTGCAGCGACCTCGGCCGCCGCCGTCGATAGCGTGGCGACTGTCGCACTCGCGGCCGTGGCGGCAGCTCGTGGCGTGGCTGCCTCCGCCTCGGTCGTCGCCTGCCCCGCGCGAAGCGCCGCCACGGTTGCCAGACCGCTCGTTGCCTGCGCCTCGACAGTGGCGACCGCCGCGGCGGCATCGGTGGCGCGGATCTCGACCGATGCTTCGAGGGCGGCCTCGCGCGTGCTCTGCACCTGGGTCGTCGCCAGAGCGGCGAGGCCCGCCGCGGTCGCCTCACCCGCGACCGTAGCGAGCGAGGCGGCCTGGGCGGTGGTCGTAGCGGCGAGTGCCGCCGCGGTGTCGGCTTGGGTGGCGGCGAGTGCCGCCGCCGTGCCAGCCTCGGCGCCGGCGCTGGTCAGTTGCGCTTCTGCAGTGGCCTGATCCGCGCTCAATGCCTCGATCGTCGCGGCGGCAGCGGTGGCGGTCAGGTTGGTGGGCGCTGTCGGGGTCGGAACGGGACCGCGCGCGCGTCCACGGTCAGCCGCCGAGACAACCGCGGCCACCAGGGCGGTCGCCGGTTCCTCCCCCGCGTTCCGGACCCGATGCGCGACGAACGCCGGGGCCAGAATGCCTTCGTCCGTTCCGAGTTGGAACGTGGCGCGATTCGGTCCACTGACCAGGAGTGTGCCGGACTCGACGACCAGCCCGAGCGGTCCCTGATAGGCCCGCCAGCTCGTGTCGGCACCGGGCTCCCAGGTGGTGCGGGCGAGAAACAGGTAGGACGTGGGCTGCTGTTGCAGCCGGGGAACCATCGTCGTGAGGAGGACCCGAGCGGATGGATCGACCGGCGTGCCGGCCGCCACGGGGATGGTTTCCGCTTCGGCCGTCAGCCCGAACCGCAGCAGCGAGGCTGGCTCCGTCCCAGGGTTGCGGAGGGTATAGGTCGCTCCTGCTGGCAACGACACATCCGCCCCCGGACCATAGGTCCCCGCGATCCCTGGGAGACCAGTCAGCATCACGCTGCCGCTTTCGACGTAGAGGAGGTGCGGCCCGCCGGCTCGTAGCTCGTCAGTGGACGCGCCGGGGGCAAGCGGGAGACGATCGAGGCGCAGGATGGCCGGTCCTACCGGGAGACGACCGAAGACACCGCTGCCCAGCAGCGAGAGTGTGACGCCAGCGGGAGCCTCAAAGCCCAAGACTGAGGGATCTGGGGCTGCAGGTGGGGTGCCTCCTGGAGGAGAAGGGAGCACCGCCGACGTTGGAGCGGTTTGGTTCGTCCGAGCCGCGAATGATCGTGCTGGTCCTCGGTCGGTGCCCGCGACGAGGACGAGTCCGGCGATCAGCAGGACCGACGCAAGGCGAAGCACGCGAGAGGACATCATTGTCTCCCTTCCACGCCGTCATAGCCAAGGCCGGGTTCTTATAGCACGGGCTACCCGGACCGCGGAATACACCCAAACAGCATCACCGGAGTCATTTCCTGATCGATGGGGAAGTGGGGGGATCGTCGTCGAAGGTCCGGTGGCGCCCGATGCAACGTCTTCCCGATCTACCGACCCCGTGACGTTGTCAGGAGGGTCGCAGCGCCTGTCGCTCTGGGCCCGGCCACGCCTGCATGGATTGGCACTCGTTGCCGCTGGACCGGGCGCAGAGAAGCCAGCCCTGTGTGAGCGCGGGGCGACGGCGGAAAACGTCGATCAGGGCTGAACCGGGTCGGCGATCAGGTGTGCGGCGGCGGGATCAATGCCGACGGTAACGGGCTGACCCGGGGACCAGGGGGAGCGGTCTGGAAGGATGGGCGCGGCGGCGATCAGGCGCATGTCGGGGCCGCAGAGGACGGTCACCTCCTGACCGGCCGGTGTCAGGGATGCGTCCGCGACTAGACCGTTCAGCGCGTTCCAGCCCGGCGGCCCGGCTGCGCTGGGCGGCTGGAGCGTGACGTGGCGGGCGTGCAGGGCGAACGTGACCCGCTGCCCGACGCGGAAGCCAGGTCCGCTCGCTGTGTGGACGGTGATGCGGGGTGCGTCACGGTCCGTCGCAACCTCCACCCCCTGCCCGGTCACGGAAACAACGCGAACCGGGATGAGGTTGGCGACACCGAGGAACGCCGCGACAGCGACGC
>JAUJMG010000066.1:0-6107 GCA_030446955.1 Thermomicrobiales bacterium | reverse complement strand
ACAACGCGAACCGGGATGAGGTTGGCGACACCGAGGAACGCCGCGACAGCGACGCTGGCAGGCCGAGCAAGCACGTCGGCCGGTGGCCCAAGCTGACCAACGCGACCGCCGAGCAGGACGCCGAGACGATCGCCCAGGGAGAGGGCCTCAGCCTGGTCGTGGGTGACGATGATGGCGGAGGTACCGGTCGCACGGAGCTGCGCTCTCAACTCAGGGACGAGGGTCGCCCGCGTGGGGGCGTCCAGGGCGGCGAAAGGCTCGTCCAGGAGCAGGATCTCCGGGTCAGTCGCGAAGGCGCGAGCCAAGCTAACCCGCTGGGCTTCGCCCCCGGAGAGCGCCCGGGCATGCCGGTCCGCGAGGTGGCCGACGTCGAAGCGAGCCAACCAGGCGGCGGCCGTGCACTCGGCGTCTCGGCGTGAAACTCCACGAAAGCGCAACCCTGCCGCAACGTTGGCCAGCACCCGGACATCAAAGAGGAGCGGGTCCTGAAACACCACGGCAACCCTGCGGCGCAGGCGTGAGGTCGAGCGCCGGGTCGCACGCTCTCCACGTATCAGGATCTCACCCACATCCGGCCGGTGAAGCAGCGCTGCAACCTGAAGCAGGGTGCTCTTGCCGGCACCGTTGGGTCCGATCAAGGAGAGGGTTTCGGCCTCGCCAAGGCGCAACAGCGGCAACTCCAAGGCGACCCGGTTCCCGTAGCAGATCTGCACACCCCGCAACTCCAACGGCAGCGGAGAGGTTGCCCTAGGTGGGAAGCGGGGACTGCCCGGTGCAGCTAGTCCTGCCGCTGCGCCGGGAGCCGGCGAGACATGCGGATGATCGAGCGCGGCGCGTGCGGCAGCGGACAGGTGTGGAGTGAGATCGGACGGAGGGATGCGGGCCCTTATCATCGGCCACCCCACCGAGAGCCGTGACTGGGGCCGGCTGGGATCACCGGCGACAGTGCGGCAATCAGGGGAAGCGCAGGTCTCGTCGCTCCCTTAGAGGCATCGGGGAACCTCTGGCCCCGACCGGTGGCCCGATTCACGAGGGCCGGCGCCGCTGCTGAATCACGGTGAGAGCCAGGTTGACCGAGTAGGTGAGCGTGAGCAGGACGACCGAGAGGGCGACCGCCACCTCGAAGTTGCCCCGCCCAACCTCCAACACGGTCGCGGTTGTGAGCACTCGCGTTTCGCCCTTGATGTTGCCGCCGACCATGATTGCAGCCCCCACCTCTGAGATCACCGCCCCGAAGCCGGCCATCACGGCGGCCAGGAGGGGCAGCCGGGCTTCGCGCAGGAGCCACCAGACCGTTTGGGCGGGGGAGGCACCGAGCGCCAGCAACTGGAGACGAAGCCGGGGGTCGAGGGCCTGCACGGCGGCCAGTGTCAGGCCAGCCACGATCGGTGTCGCGATGGCGGCCTGGGCAACGATCATCGCGGTCGGGGTGTAGAGGAGCCGCAGCGCGCCGAGGGGACCGTTGCGCCAGAGCAAGAGGCTGATGAGCAGCCCTGCCGTCACCGGCGGCAACCCCATCCCGGTGTGGATGAGGCCCACGATGAGCGGGCGCCCCGGGAAGCGGGTCAGCGCCAGTGCCGTGCCGATCGGCACACCCACGAGCAGGCTCACCACCGTCGCACTCAACGAGACCCGCAGTGACAGCAGGACGATTGCCCAGACATCGCGGTCGCCGGTAGCGAGGAGCCGAACTGCCTCGGTCAGGCCGCGCCAGAGATCGTCCATCGTGGTGAGGCTTCTCGTGATGCCATCGCGCCCTCGTTCGGCGGCGTTGCTGAGGGCGTGGCTACGGTTTCGACGCCGCACTCATTGTGCGCGCAGGCGGTGAAGAGGGGATCTCCGAAACGTTCCACGCCGAACTCCCCAATCACCTGTTGCGTCGCCGGATCGAGGAGAAAGTCCAGGAAGGCGCGGCAGCCCGCAGTGTTGACCGCCTTGCCGTTCGCGGGGTTGACCGCGATCACGTGGTAGACGTTGAGCAGCGGCTTATCCCCTTCGACCAGAATATCGAGATCAAGCCGGTCCCGCAGCGCCAAGTAGGTGCCCCGATCGGCGACGGTGTACGCCTGCCGCTCGTTGGCGATGTTGAGCGTGTCACCCATGCCGGTGCCGGACTCGGTGTACCACCCCCCGGACGGCGCGATAGCAGCTTGGTCCCAGAGCTTCAGCTCCAGGGCGTTGGTGCCGGAGTCATCGCCGCGACTGGCGAACGGGGCTTGGGCCGTCGCGATTCGGCGCATCGCTTCGATCGCGGACCGCTCTCCCCGGATTCCGGCCGGATCGTCGGCCGGTCCGACAATCACGAAGTCGTTGTACATCACGATCTCTCTGGTCAGCCCGAAACCGGCCGCCATGAAGGCTTCCTCAGCGGCCGGACTGTGCGCCAGCACGACATCGGCTTCGCCCTTCTCTCCCAGCTTCAACGCCGCGCCGGAGCCGACCGCGATGGGCTTGAGGTGGTAGCCCGTTTGTTGCTCGAAGAGCGGGACGAGTACGTCAAGCAGCCCGGAGTCCTGGGTGCTGGTGGTCGTGGCGAGGATCACGTCCCGCGGGCCATCGATCGAGGTGGCGTCCGTGCCGGCCGCAACCGGTGATGTGATGGACTCCACCCCGGTGGCCGGCGCCGGGACGAAGCCGGCGGCCAACAGGAGCGGAACCAGGCACAACAAGGTCTGGGTGACCACCCGCCCTAGCCGCCGGCCCGGCTTCAGCAATTGACATCTCTGCTCGGGAGCCCCCTCAATGCCGGTGGCCGTGAAGGGCACCAGCGGACGGCGCTGTCGGTGGTTGAGTGGCATGGATCCCTTCGTCCCGTCCCAGGGACGGCGTGAACGACACGCATCGTCGACGTGCGGGACAGAGCATAGCGGGGGAGGTAGGCGGACGCCAAACGAGGCTGCGGGGGTCGTTAGTTGAGAGTAATGGCACCATGCCGGAGCGCGAAGACGAGCGCCTGCAGGCGAGAATCGACACCCAGCTTGCCGAGGACATTCACCATGTGGGTGCGCACCGTCTCGTTGCCGATGCCGAGCCGCTGGGCGATCTCCTTATCGTTCAGACCATCCGCCAGCGCCGCGAGCACTTCCCGCTCGCGTGGAGTGAGCCGATCGAGGGCCGCCCGCTCACGCCGATCGCGATCGCGCTGCTGGCCGACGAGGCGGAACAGTTCGACGGTCTCTCGCGGCGAGAGCAGGGACTCCCCCGCGTGAAGGCGGCGCACAGCATTGATGATCTCAGTGATCCGGGCCGACTTGTGGAGCATCCCGGACGCGCCGGCCTCGATGGCACGGGCTAGGTGGTCCCGCTCCGTCTCAGCAGAGAGCACCAACACCTGCCCGAGCGGGTTGGCAACACGGAGGTCCCGCACGACGTCCACCCCGTCGCCATCGGGCAGATGCAGGTCGACAATCGCCACCTCGACGCCTACAGGCTGCGTGCGTGCCAGGACGGCGCGCGCCTCGGCCAGCGACCCGGCTTCAGCCACAACGGTGATATCCACCTCCCGGCCCAACATGAAGGCCAGTGGTTGGCGAAACGAGGCATGGTCGTCAACGAGCATGACGCGGATCACCCGACCACCTCCAGATCGAACCCAAAGACCGACCCTTGCCCGACGGTCGAGCAGGCGGTGAGGTCGCCCCCATGGGCCCGAACGATGCGCCGGGAGAGATACAGCCCGAGGCCGTGGCCCGGGATCTTGCGCCCGCGCTCGTCGCGTCCGCGCTCGAACTTCTCGAAGATCCGGTCAAGGTCCGCGGGAGGAATGCCAAATCCGTGGTCGGCCACCTCCACCCGGACACGCTTCCCGACCAACGCGACCCGCAGCTCGATGGGAGTGCCGGCCGGGGAGTATTTGGCGGCGTTGCTCAGCAAGTTGCGGAGGACCTGACCGATTCGCTCCGGATCGGCGCGGACCCGAAGGTCCGTGCTCGGCGCGAAGACTAGTGGATGATCGCCCGGGAGCGACTGGGCGAACGCGGCGGCATCGGCCAGGAGAAGGGCGAGCTGCATTGGGCAGGGGTAGACGGCAAAGTCATCGCGCTCAACAGTGGCGATGGTCCGCACGTCGGCGACGAGGGCGTTGAGCATATCGGTCTCGGTCTGGATGGCGCCGAGGACCTGATGCTGCAGATCCGGCTCCAACTCACCCGTCGCCAGCATGTCGGCGTAACCGCGGATAGCGGCGATGGGGGAGCCCAGTTCGTGGGCGACCATCGCGGTGAAATCGGCCTTGCGATCCGCCAAGTCGGCGAGGCGGTGGGAATACTCCTGCTCCGCGGCCAGAAGCGCAGCATGCTCGGCAGCAACGCGACGCAACTCCAGGATCCCGCCGACCACGACTGTCGCGGCGAAAGCTAAACGAAGCACCGTGGAGGAGGTGAGCACAGGGGCGTAAGCCGACGGCCAGAAGAGGTCGTGCAACAGCGAGCCGGTGAACAGCGTCATCGCCACCACCAGCCACCCACCCAGGCCATCCCCGGAGGAGCGCCGGGCCGTGGAGACCGTAGCGATGGCGGCCAGGAGGAGCGGGATCGCGCCGAAGGCCCAGTGCCAGCCCGTGAGGCCGCGAAGCACCGCGTTCCCGCTCCGAGCGGATGCCTCAAGGGTGTCACCATGAACCAGCGCGGGGGGCCAAGCCGTCCCGGCGATGGCGACGAGACCCAGCGCCGCTCCGACGGCAATCATTGCGCCAATGACCCAGCGGGGCGAGAACCGTGGTGGTGTAACCGGCACCAGGGCGACGACGAAGATCGCTCCGGCGATGGTACGAACCATCAGCGAGGCGTACATGCGGGTGTTGATGTCCGGGGTGGTTCCCAGCAGCGGTCGCACGACGCCGAATACGAAGGCCCCGAGCCCGAGGATGACGAACCCGGCGGCCACCCATCGGAACCGCTGACCGGCCACCCGGTCGGCAGGAATGAGAACCAGCGCGAGCGCACCGAAGAAACGGGCCAGGGCCGAGGCGGCGTCGACCCCAGCCTGCACGCCCGGCATCATCACCGCGAGGCGAACCTCACCCAGCCAGAGATTAAGGGCCACCCAGACGATTACCGGGATCGCCAGCGCCACGACGAGCAGCCACGGCGAGCGGTGCCAAGACACAGCGCCGGCGTCCGGCCGCGCCGGGTGCAGCCGGAACTCGTGAGGCTCTCGATCCTGGCCAGCGATGCGGCGCCGGTTCCAGCTGGTCCCAGCAATGAGATCGCCTTGCCTCACCGTTCGTTCTCCAACTGGGCAACTCGCGGGGAAGACGAGCACACGTCAGATATTCTCCGGCGCCGGACAGCCCGGACCACGGATGGCTCTCCACGGGCGGATCCGCTCAAACGTCGAGGTGCAGCAGCGCCAGGCTCCATGGCGCCGCCTGCCTTCCTGCACCGAGACGACGCGCGAGAGGCACCGGCTCAGCGCCGCCAAGCAGATCCGGTGGGCTGACAGCTCAACATAGGGAAACCGGGCAGCGCATCGTAGGCCGGACGACAGCCATAGTAGCAATACCTTCTTCGGAACAGTAAGTGAACCCGCCTAGCAAGGCGAGAGGATTTTTCCCTATGAGACCGGCGCCCTCCAGTTGTCGGCAGCCTTGCTCGAATCGTCGACGCGTCGGGAGCCAGCTGGGCAGGGCGGATCGACGACGGTGACCTGCTGGATGGAGGATGGCACGCAACGTGTTCAGTGGCAGGCTGAGAGGTTGCGAGGCGACATCCTCTAGCAGCCGCGCTCGCCCACAGGAGTAAGTTGTCGCGTGCTACACCGCTCGGGGTAGCACGCCGACCTCGTCGACGAGAGAGAGGAGGCGCTCGAAGGGGAGATCTTCCAAGGTCGTGCGTCGCCCGTCGACGCAGATGAGAACTGAGGTGGCGCCGGCTGGGTAGAGCAGCACCCAGGCGAGCGGGCAATCCAGCAGAGTCTCGACGGAGCGGCTGGAGACGACGAGATGGGGTCGCAGGCAGGCCAGGGCCGTATCCAGGTCGTCGGGCTCGACAAGCAGGATCTCGGCGCCCGGTCGCAACTCCTGCAGGGCGCCGGCCATCACCTCGCGGTACGCGCGCGGTTCGGTGGCTACCAGAACGCGAGTGCCGACTGTCCCGTCCATCCGTTCC
>JAUJMG010000365.1 GCA_030446955.1 Thermomicrobiales bacterium | reverse complement strand
TGGTGATGCGCACGAAACGCAACACCTGACAGCCGTTGGCGGAACGCGCGAGGCGAGGTGACCGTGATGCAGACGCGGGACACCGGGCTGATAGAGACTCCGCCATCCGAGGCAACGGAGTACGCGCAGGCGGTCTACACGCCGAAGCCGACGCGCGCGTCAGGGGATCGCGCTCTGCCTGTCCGGGGGCGGCTTTCGCGCCTCGCTCTTCCACCTCGGGGCGCTGCGCCGGCTGAACGAGCTTGGGATCCTGACCCAGATCGACACCATCTGCACCGTCTCCGGCGGGAGCATCGTCGCTGCCCAGCTTGTGAAGCAGGCGACCCAGTGGCCGGCAGCTGGAGCCCCAATCAGCGACTGGGAGCAGACGGTGGCCGAGCCGTTCCGTCGCTTTACCAATCGAAACATTCGCACCTGGCCCATCGTCAAGCGCTTCCTGCCGTGGAACTGGCGTGACAGCGCCACCGTCGTGGAAGCGTTGGCGACGCAGTACGAGCGACGGCTCATCCGCATGACGCTCGGTCAACTCCCGGACCGGCCCAGGTTCATCTTCTGCGCCACGGATATGACGTTCGGGGTCAACTTCGTCTTCGACACGGAGGTGACCGGCTCGCGGCGAGGTCGGCTCGGTGACTATCAAGCTGGCTACGTGCGCCCGATCCCAAACTGGCCGGTCGCCCGGGCCATCGCGGCGTCATCCTGCTTCCCACCGATCGGTCCTTTGCCGGTCAACCTGGAGCCGAGCAAGTTCACCGGTGGCAGCTACCGTGGACCGGACCGGGACGCCCTCGTCGCCGCGATCCGGTTGAGTGATGGCGGCGTCTATGACAACGCGGGCTTGGAGCCGGTCTGGAAGGATCACCGAGTCGTCCTCGTCTCAGACGGCGGCAAGGTCCTGGAGGACGAGGCAGACCGCGGCCTGCTCTGGCGCCTGAACCGGTACACCATGATCCTTGAGAGCCAAAGCCGGAGGCTGCGCAAACGGTGGCTCATCTCCGGCTTCCTCAACGGCACGTTGCGGGGGACCTACTGGGGGATCGGCAGCGCGACTTCCCACTACAACCCTCCCACGCCGGGCTACTCGAATCAGATCGTGAACGACATCATCTCGGAGGTCCGCACCGACCTGGACGCCTTCTCCACCGCCGAGATCGCCGTCCTCGAAAACCACGGCTACCTGATGGCCGACGCCGCGATCCAACGCCACCTCCCCGACCTCATCACCAGGCCCGATGCCGCCCTCACCATTCCCCACCCCGGTTGGATGGACGAGGAGAAGGTGCGTCGAGGGCTCGCGCAGAGCCACAAGCGAACGACGCTGGGCCGGTTCTGAATCGTCCCCCCAGGCTTCAGCCAAACTCAACGGGACCAAATAGCTAACGGTCCTGAGCGGCGGCGACCGGTATCGCCAACGGGCAGCAGACCGGGCCCGGAGAGGGAGCGTCGTTGACAGCGTCAGCCCGGTGGCGAGAGCGCGGCCCCGTGTTGGTAGACCTCCTGGCGGCTCTTGCGACCCTCGCTGGCCACAAGCGTTTCTTCCCTTTGGCTGCCCTGCGCGCCACCCCGGATTCTTCATGGAGGGCGATCGCCGTCGCACCTCCGCGCGGGGATCAATCCCCGCGCTCACCCCATGATGCCGGCTGAAGCCGACCGAGAGGACGATGACGTTGGTGAATTGTTGGGCTAATCTGGCGCTGGGTATTCAAGGAGAGGACGCGGCTTGACGGCGTAGACCGGGCGGTATTGGAAGAGACGACGCGACTCCCCTGCGGATGGGGGTGGCTGCTGCATGCCGTCGCTCGTCCCCCGACCGGCGCGCCTTCCCGCGCCTCCCCATGCCGCCCCTGACCACGCACCACGCTCGGTGCGTGGTTTTTTGTGTCCTTCCGCTGGCCTCCCACGGTCGCAACGGCGCGCGCGACGGGCAGTGCGCCCGGCGTGGGACAGCGCCTCGCCCCCGTCCAACGGGTGCGACCCGAGAAAGGAATCTGGATGGTCTCGGCAACCGGGCGGTCTCTCCCTCGCGGTGGTCTCGGCGGCCAGTTCGTCAAGCTCTGGGCGGCGAGCGCCGCCTCCAACCTTGGCGACGGCGTCTGGCTCGTCGCCGCGCCGCTTCTGGCCGCCACCCTCACCCGCGACCCCGCGCTGGTCGCGGGACTTGCCTTCGCGCAGCGCCTGCCGTGGCTCCTCTTCGGGCTGGTTGGTGGGGCGCTCGCGGATCGGCTCGACCGCCGCCGCACCATGGTGATGGTGGCGCTGTTCCGTGCCTCGCTCGTGGGTATCCTCGGCCTCGCTGTTGTGATTGATCGGGCCACCATGCCCTTGCTGTACGCGGTCTTTTTCCTGATCGCCACGGGAGAGACGCTCTTTGACACATCGGCGGCGGCCGTTGTACCCGCGGTGGTGCCACGGGAAGCATTGCCGAAGGCCAACGCCCGCCTCGCCGGCACCTGGACGGTCGCCAATCAGTTCGTCGGGCCGCCCCTTGGCGGTCTCCTGTTCTCCGCGGCCGCCGGCCTCCCGTTCCTGCTGGGCGCCGGAGGTCTCGCGGGCGCCGCGGGGCTCCTCGCGACGCTGCGCGGCAGCTTCAAGGCCGAACAGGAGGCCGGTAGTGGGTCGCGAGGCACGCTGCGGGCCGACATCGCGGAAGGGGTCCGCTGGCTCTGGCACCACCGCCTGCTGCGGACCATCTCGCTCGCGATGGCGCTGCTGAACCTCACCCTGGTCGCGCAGGTCTCGATCATGGTGCTCTTCGCTGAGGAGCACCTGGGACTCGGTCCCGGAGGCTACGGGGCGCTCCTCACGGCCTACGGAATCGGCGGCGTCGTGGGCGGTCTCGTCGCCGAGCGCATTCTTCGCCACGTCGGGGACGGCGCGTACCTGCGGCTCGCCATCGTCATCGAGGGCGCTGCACCGGCCGCCATCGCGTTGTCGAGCAACGGGTTCGTGGTCGGTGCGGTGCTCGCCCTATTCGGCCTCCACGCCATCGTCTGGGGGACGCTCCTGGGCACGCTGCGCCAGGAACTGACCCCCGACCGGCTCCGGGGCCGAGTCCGGAGCGTCCACGCCCTGATCGAGTACGGCACGGCTGCACCGGGCGCACTGCTGGGCGGCCTACTTGCCGCGCGCTTCGGCCTCACCGCCCCGTTCTGGCTCGGCGCCGCCGCAGGGCTCCTACTGCTTCCCTTCGTCTGGGCCACCTTCTCCGAGACCTCGGTGGCCACGGCGAGGAGGAAGGTGGCCACTACCGGCTCCTAGGCGGCCCCAGCAGGTCAGTCACTGTCTGGACTGGCCCTGCCGACGGTCCGGTACTTTCGGCAACGGTTCGGCAGCGTCCTTGGGTCGTCGCCAGGCTGGAGACTGCCCTACCATCTCCCGCCCTACCTAATTGAACGAGGCCCGGGTGCCCTAATACCTGGCCGACAGCCACAAGGGAACCATTTTTAGGGGAACCGGAACTATGGGTGTCAGGCTGAATAGAGTACTTTTCCACGCTCACATGCCATTTTCTGCGGCCGGTACGGGGGCGAGCACGGACGGAGGGCTTGGGTGAAAGCGGCAACCGCAGGCGGGGGCTCGGTTAACCGACTGCCGATCCTGGTCCTCCTCGGTGCCAACGTGCTGTCACTCCTCGGGAACACCCTCACCGCCGTGGCCTTGCCCTGGTTTGTGCTCGTGACAACCGGCAGCCCCGCCCGGGCCGGCCTGGTCGGGTTCGCCCAGGTTCTGCCGGGCTTCATCGCGGGCCTCTTCGGCGGCACGGTCGTGGACCGGCTGGGCTACAAGCCAGTCAGTATTGCGGCGGATGTGGTCAGCGGACTCGCGGTGGCCCTGGTGCCGCTGCTCTACCACACGGTGGGGCTAGCCTTCTGGCAGCTCCTCGTCCTCGTCTTCTTCGGTGCCCTGCTCGACATTCCCGGGCTGACCGCCCGCCGCGCCGTCCTGCCAGAGTTAGCCGAGCTGGGAGGGGTCCGCCTCGAACGAGTCAACGCCTCGTTCGAGGCCGTTCAGCACGTGGCCTTCCTGCTCGGTCCGCCCATCGCTGGACTGCTGATTGCCTGGGTCGGGGCGAGCAACGTGCTATGGCTCGACGCTGCCACCTTTGCCGTGTCCGCCGGCGCCGTCGCGGTTGGCATCCCGACAACCCCTCGCCCGCAGCCGACCCAGCGAGGCCGCTACGTTGATGAACTGGTGGCCGGGCTGCGGTTCATCCGGAAGGACCGGGTGCTCTTTTGGATGATGGTGGTCCTGGCCACCTCCAACGGGCTCGGTGGCTCACTGTACGCGGTGGTCCTGCCGGTCTACGCCAAGGAGACGTTCGGGAGCGCCGCAGAGCTGGGGCTGTTGTTCTCGGCGCTCGGGGCAGGGGCGCTGATTGGTGCGACGCTCTACGGGATGCTGGGTCACCGCGTGCCTCGGCGGGCACTCTGGCTCGCGTCCTTCGGGAGCATGCCGCTGGTGTACTGGATGTTGGCGCTGCGGCCGTCGCTGCCAGTCCTGGTCGCCGTCATCCTCATCGGCGGCATCGCCACAGGACCGACCAACCCCCTGATGGTGACCATTC
>JAUJMG010000364.1 GCA_030446955.1 Thermomicrobiales bacterium | reverse complement strand
GGACTGTGCGGCGCAGACCCCAATCCGGCGGCCTCTTGCCGTGAGAGGGGTTGCTCCAATGCACATGCTGCTGCGTCTCCTGCTCCTGATCTTCCTCGCTACCGCGTTCGCGCCGGTATCAGCCGGTCGTTCTGTGCGCGGGGCAGAGCCGTGGATGTCTCGCTTCAGCTATCCCATCGCCATGCCCGGCCGCCTGCCCGGCGACGGCTTCTTCGTCCGCCACGGCTACGCCGTGGAGAACACCTGGTATCTGCCGGGCTACCTTCACCGGCGAAGATTGGTACGCCGTGGAGGGCGACACAGGCGGTGCGGAGGTCCGGGCCATCGCCGCCGGTGAGGTCGTCTCGGTCGGTGGAAACTACCCCGGACTCGTGGTCATCATCCGCCACGCCCCCGACCTCTTCTCCATGTATGGTCACCTCGACCCTGCGGTGGCCGTGGCAGAAGGCGACGGTGTCGCTCAGGGAGACGTGATCGGCACCGTGCTCCGTCGCGCCGACGCCGTCCCGAGCCACCTCCATTTCGAAGTGCGAACCTTCCTCACCACGCCCGAGGTCAACGGACCAGCCCCGCGCTACGGGTTCAACTGCGGCCCCGATTGCCTCCCCGGCCCTGGCTACTGGCCTATCGAGGCGCCGGATCACCCGTCAGTCATCGGTTGGCGCAATCCGACCCACGTCATCGCTCAGCGAGCGTGGATGGCTGAAGACCTGGAGGGTCTGGAGTCGCTGGGCGAGGTGGCCGTCGCTTCCCAACCATCTGCCTCGGACGTGGCCCACTGGTCCCAGCCGGGCAGCGGCAGTGGGGCACGACAAACAGGACGCCTCGCTCTGGTCCCCGGGGACCGCTACCCGCTGCTTGAGATCCGCGCCGGCCCGGAGGACGCCACCGGCACCAGCGCCGAGGCCTACGATCTCTGGTACCGGATCGCCCTGCCCAATGGCGAGTCAGCCTGGGTCCAGGCGGCCGTTTCCTCCACTTTTGAAACCGGCTCCGACGGCCGCCCCGCCACCGTAGTTTTCAATCTCGTCCCGGCAAACGACGCCTCAACGTAGCCTGGCGCAGATGTCGATCTCCCAAGTGTCTCGCTCCACCCTCGCCAGGCCGCCCGCTCTCAAGAGCAGGATCGCGTCTGGCACAACATCATGGCGTTGCCAGCCGGGATACGCACCAGCACCTCCTTGCGCCGCCGTAGGGGCGAGGTTGCGGTTAGAGCCTGTTATGGACTTGGTATGCTCAGGGCATGGAGCATTCGCTTAGGAGGGCAGATAGGGCCATCGGTCAGGCCTTTCCCGTCAAGCAGCAATCACGAGGACCGACAGGTGAACTATCTCAGCGTCGGCCCTTGAGCAGATCGTGGACGATACCACGGCACTCCTCCGGTCACTCGAGCCTCGGGATCGAACGATGAGACTCTTCGGCAGGAGCCCGTGAGGCGGCATTGTCATGCGCATGGCCATCCGGTGCTACGACAGGCAGGGCGACTATCCCGTGTCGGTCCGACTTGGAGATGAGCCGCCCCAAAGGGATTTGAATGATTACCGAGAAGACAGCCGAACAGTCCCGTCAGATGGTGGACGATGTCTACCGCTCCGAATCACGTCGCGTCTTCGCCACTCTCATCCGTCTGCTCGGAGACTTCGACCGAGCCGAGGACGCGTTGCACGACGCCTTCGCGGCAGCGTTGAATCAATGGCCAAGGGACGGCATACCGGCCAATCCCCGGGCCTGGCTCGTCTCGACCGGCCGCTTCAAAGCCATCGACGGCATCCGGCGACGAGCTCGGTTCGATGCGTCGCTGGCGGCGCTCGCCGAGCAGCTCGATGCCGATGGCGATGCCTTCGACGTGCTGGACGAGGAGGGCATCGAGGACGACCGGCTGCGGCTGATCTTCACCTGTTGCCATCCCGCCCTCTCAGCGGATGCCCGCATCGCCCTGACCCTGCGCGAGATTTGCGGCCTCACCACCGAGGAAATCGCGCGCGCTTTCCTCACTGCTCCGTCCACCCTCGCCCAGCGGATCGTGCGAGCCAAGGCGAAGATCCGCGACGCGCGCATCCCCTATCAGGTGCCTGCGCCGGCCGATCTGCCGGACCGGCTGGACGCCGTGCTCCACGTGATCTACTTGGTCTTCAACGAGGGGTACTCCGCCTCCTCGGGCGGGTCGGTGACGAGGCCCGATCTCTCGGGCGAGGCGATCCGCCTGGCGCGGCTCCTCAGCGAGTTGCTTCCGGAACCCGAAGCGATGGGGCTCCTGGCGCTGATGCTCCTCCACGAATCGCGCCGTGCGGCCCGCACCTCGGCGGACGGGGACCTGATTCTGCTGGAGGACCAGGACCGCTCGCTCTGGAGCCGGGACCAGATCGCGGAAGGGACGGCGCTGGTGGAGCGGGTGCTGCTGTCGCGCCGGTTCGGCCCCTACACCCTTCAGGCGGCGATTGCCGCGGTCCACGCGGAGGCCCCGACCCCCGCCGCGACCGATTGGGCCCAGATCGTCGGGCTCTACGTCGTGCTGGCGCGGGTGGAGCCGTCGCCGGTGGTCGGGTTGAACCGCGCCGTGGCGATCGCGATGCGCGACGGCCCGGCGGCCGGTCTGGCCCAGATCGACGCCATCCTGGCCCGCGGCGATCTGGCCGACTACTACCTGGCGCACGCGGCTCGGGCGGACCTCTGCCGTCGCCTGGGACGCATCGCGGACGCCCGCGCTGCCTACGGACGGGCGCTCGGCCTCACCCGCCAGGAGCCGGAGCGCCGGTTCCTTGAGCGCCGTCTGGCCGCCCTGCCGGGCTGAGCTCCCTCTACGCCGGTTGCTCACGCTCGGAGGAATCGCTGTCGATTTCGGGCTCCGCCGAACGACGACTTGGTGTGGCAGCCGGTACGGGTTCACTCAGGAGTCCGTCATGAAGTTTCGCGCCGTCCTCGAGCTTGGCGGCAAGACCGCCACGGGCATCAAGGTTCCGGCAGACGTGGTGACCGCCCTCGGGGGTAGCAAGCGGCCGCCGGTCCACGTCACGGTCAACGGGTACACCTATCGCAGCACCGTGGCGTCCATGGGCGGGAAGTGCATGCTCCCGGTCAGCGCCGAGGTGCGCGAGCACGCGGGCATCACGGCCGGCGACGAGGTGGACGTCGATCTCGAACTCGACACTGAGCCCCGCGAGGTGACCGTGCCGCCCGACTTCGCGGCCTCCCTCGACGGCGACGCGGACGCCCGGCGCTTCTTCCAGGGGCTCTCCTACAGTAACAGGCGGCGGATCGTGATCTCGATCGAGGACGCCAAGACGGCCGAGACGCGGGACCGGCGCATCGCCAAAGCGGTCGCCACCCTGCGCGACGGCCGCGTCTAGCGACGAGTCGCGTTCGGACCGCGTCCGCCGGTGCTGACCTTTCGGACCCGTCAGCACGGGCGCCGGGAGGAGCCCCGCGCCGCACCGCCGCGGGTACGCCGTGTTCGCGTCGACCCTCTCGATGGCAAAACCGCGGCTGGGGCTTCGGCGTCTCCGTCGTGACCCGGCGCGACACCCTGTCCGCGACGCCCGGTCGCTGCGGCTGGAATGGCGGGTTTGGCACCTCCTGGTACGTGGATCCCACCGAGGATTTGATCGGGATCCTGATGACCCAGCGCGTCTGCGATTCCCCTGGGCCTCCGGCCATCCTCCTCGATTTCTGGACCTTGGCCTACCAGGCCATCGCCGACTGACCCGCCCCAAGGCGGGAGACGCAACGCCGGCGATGAGCTGTGAACTCGCCTCAGGAGGGGGTAGCGAACAGGCGTTCCAGTACGTACACTAAATTCGTTCGCCACAAACGTCCGCCACGCACCTGTTCGGGATCGGGGCGGCGGGAGGAGCTTGCGGGTTCCGCTCGCACCGGTCCGTCGGGGAGCGGGCAGGCGAACGGCGGGGAAAATTCGACCCCCGCCGAATGTCGATG
The DNA here is from genome assembly GCA_030446955.1 of Thermomicrobiales bacterium. GTDB lineage: Bacteria > Chloroflexota > Chloroflexia > Thermomicrobiales > UBA6265 > LC2-1. The sequence goes on along the minus strand of JAUJMG010000364.1, from coordinate 631 downwards.
CGAGCCCCGCCCGTTCGACAACTTGGTGACGGCCACCCCGCGGGCCGGCGTCTTGGCAGCGCAGGAGGAAACGATCCATGAGCGGGGTACGGGTTCTGGTCGGAACGCGCAAGGGCGCGTTCATCCTGACATCGGACGGAAAACGCGACCGCTGGGACGTCAGCGGCCCCCACTTCGGCGGCTGGGAGATCTACCACCTCAATGGCTCGCCGGTCGATCCGAACCGGCTCTACGCGTCGCAGTCCAGCGGCTGGTTCGGGCAGACGATCCAGCGCTCCGACGACGGCGGCAAGACCTGGGCGCCGGTCGGGAACCAGTTCGTCTACGACGGGGTCCCGGGCACCCACCAGTGGTACGACGGCACCCAGCACCCCTGGGAGTTCACCCGCGTCTGGCACCTCGAACCCTCCCTGACGGATCCGGACACCGTCTACGCCGGGGTGGAGGACGCGGCCCTCTTCCGCTCCGTCGACGGCGGGCAGACTTGGGAAGAGTTGTCCGGCCTCCGACAGCATTCCTCCGGGCACCGCTGGCAGCCGGGCGCCGGCGGAATGTGCCTGCACACCATCGTCCTGGATCCGAGCCATCCCGATCGGATCTTCATCGCTATCTCGGCCGCGGGCGTCTTCCG
>JAUJMG010000363.1 GCA_030446955.1 Thermomicrobiales bacterium | reverse complement strand
CCGGGCCATCTCTTCCGAGCGCCTTGAGCTGCGAACCACCGGGCCCAGAGGAGCGACAACCTGGGAGCCGTTGCCGGAACACGCGGCAAGACCAGAACAGCTGCGTTTGCTGTAGAACAGTCGCATCAGGAGCCCGCGGGAGCACCCGAGCCGCTCGACCTTGCGATGCGCACACTTGATCTGGCTGTCCGGCGGGGTGCTGTATTACCCGGGATAATGCACGGAACCCCGCGTAATCGTCGCCGGCGCCCCCTAGCCCGCATCCTGCAGGTGCCGTGTTCGAGCGGTATGATGACGAACGCCAGTTCGACGAGCGAAAGGGGTGAGCGGTATGGCGAAGAACACCGGTAAGGGCTTCAGGCGTGGAGCGGTGAAGGGCCGCAGCGAGTTCAAGCACCCGAACGGGACGAACGTGAAGCGCGACACGAAGACTGGGCGCATCCTCAACGTGAGTGATAAGCCACACAAGGGCGTCCGCGACGAGAAGTAGCTGGCCTAAATCCCGATACGTCCCGCGACCTGGTGTCATTCGGAGGGTCTAAGCGGCGTCGACGCGGGTCGTCAGCGTCTAGCGATTCGGCCCGGATCGACAAGGCAGACCTATCGCCAGCGATGACTCTCCATGGAGCCGCTCAGGCTCGACCCGCTCGTCAGAAGCGTCGTGCGGGCTCAGTTTCCCCGCACCAACCACCCCAACCATGCCTCTCCAGGGCCTCTACGGCGATCCTGTGGGCCGCTGGCCTGACCCCCTGAGATTGGTCCACCTGATGTGTCCCCCCTCTGTTGGACCCGCCTTGTGAGAATGGCGGCTGCCCCAGAGGAGGAGGAACATGCCTCGCTCGTAAGTTGTCGCCACACGGCGCCACCCGCACAGGCTCTGCAGCTGCCCTCCTACCAGTGGTGCGTGGACGTTGAGTCCCTGGAGCCGATCTGACTCGTCAGAACCTTGTCCGCCTGGCAGCACGACCCACCGTCTACCACACCACGCGATCGTCCAAGTGACCGACCGAAGAGATCAAGCTCCTCACCCAGGAGGCCCGCCGCACCGGACACAACTTCCACAATTTCGGCACCTATCGAATCCGTGCCGTCGTGCGCTGCGCCGTCACGTCGCAGATTCGCCCGGCCGCACGACCCTCCATCGCGCGGAGCCGCAAGAGCGATGACCGGCGCCAAGCCGGCGAAGATGGCGGTGCAAGCACGTCGTACCGCCGAGAGGCGGCAAGGACGGGAGCCAAGCGCCGCGAGCTCTGCGAGGGTCTTCGCGACTGCCTCGTCATCCACTGGGAGGCTGAGCACAAGCGAGGGGTCATCGAGCGAGCGGATCGTGACAATGTGACGGCGAGCGAGGCCGACCGCTCCGCTGGAGACACTTGGTAGGTGGACTACCCAAGAGCCGTTTCGGGTGACGAAGATCGCCTCGGTGGTGCCTTCCGCCAGGCGTACGAACGCACGTTCCTCAACGTCCAACTCCATCTCCAAAATGTAGGTGGCGGCGGAGCTCGGTTGGTGGATGGTCATCAGGCGCCGAAACGTTCGGCCACCCGCTTCACTCGATCAACAGCGTGGGGTGCGATCGTCCAGCCTTGCGCGGCCGCAAGAGCTCCCACCTGGTCAATCGATAGATCTTCGCCTTCCTGCCGTAGGAGGTAGGTCACCTTTGCAGCGGTTGACATCGTTGTTTGCTCTAGCCCAGACAGTTCATCCTCCAGAAAGGCCACGAGTTCGTTCACCTTCCGGAACGTTTCAGGATGATGCGACTGCAAAGCCTCCACCCGGCGACGTCCATCTTGAGTAAGGTTATAGCTGAATTGCCGTCCGGCGAAGCCAGCCTGATTCACAAATCCGAGGTTATGGGCGGTTTCCTCCATCAACCCTGACAAGACGAGCACTTCGACCTCGTGCTCCACCTCCTCGGAAAAGGGTCCATAGTAGTATGCGCGATGGCCAAGGTCGACGTCGAGAGCTATCCCGGCGAAATAGGTGAGCTTCTGTAGCGATGTTCGGCCGAAGCCCGACCGATCCCCGCACAGGGCGACGACCACTAGGACAAGGTCTCGAGCGTTCATGATCGGTCTCGCTGAGCGCGTCATTTGGGTCACTTTCAGATTTGGGCGGACTCTTCGGCAAGGAGACGTAGCTGGTCAACGAACACATCTTCGACGCGCTCGTCCTCGGTGGGCGTAGTCTGGCCTAACGGTTTAATGTAGAGAGCCGCAAAGCGATCATGATCGGTGGGTGGGACGCCAAATACCTGTGAGCGGTCAGTAAATGACACCGGCCATGGCTCGGCTTCGACGATCATGATGTCGTTGCCGCTGAGAGGAGGGGCAGGGACTCGAGCGGTGGGACTTGTTGGATCCTCCCAGTGGAGGCAAACCCACTGTGGTGCAACGCCAGCGACTTCAGCAATTCGAGCCTCGGCCGCCTGGATCGAACTCGCCTGTCGTCGTGTGTCCACGTTGGTGGCGTAGGCAGCCATCATGGGGCTGCCAAGGGCCTCGGTCAGTGCGCGCATGCCGTAGCGATGGCGACGCTTGAGCAGCCGTCGCTCGACAAGCGCTTCCATGACCTGCCCTCCGACGGTATTGGGTCGGGCCAGTAACCGTTTGACTACCTCGGCGTCATCCCACGTCCGATAGGCCTCAACCCACGCTGCGTCCAGCTGGTCGGGCGGCTTAAAGACGGATTCAGGCAGAACACCCTCGTCCACGCCGAAGCGCATGGCACGCATGAGCATGCGGTCGGTTGCAACTCGGGTCTTGTGGCTATAGACCTGTTGGCGCATGTGGTAACGGGCGAGCAGCATCTCCTCGAGGGCATAGATGCCGTCGTCGTGGAAGGCAAGCTGAGTCCCACCGCCGGGAACGTCAATCGCAACCGCAGAATGCACGACCTTGGCGATGTCGTACCGGCCGTATTGGACCCCGCAGTACTGACTGTCGCGCAACAGGTAATCGAGCTTGTCGATGTCAGCTGGGCCGGCGACAATATCCCGCTCCACACTACGTCTGGCGCCGACTCCCGTGCCATCGAGCATCCCAGCAATCCAGTCAGCGTTGGCATCACCAAGTGCAAGGTGCACAGCGGGATCATGACGGACGATGGCTGCGGAGATCTGCTCGTGGACCTTGCTTCGGCCCGTGAGGTCCTCATAGACGAACTCGCTCACATGAGAGAATGGGCCGTGGCCAGTGTCGTGGCACAGGGCAGCTAGTCGCACACGCTCCGTGTTGACTCCAAACCCTTGGTCGTTCAATCGCTGGGCAAGTCGCCCGGCAACGTGGCATGCACCAATGCAGTGTTCGGCACGGGAATGGCGAGCTCCCGGGTAGACCAAGTGCGTCATGGCAAGCTGGGATACGCCTCGGAGCCGTTGGAAGGCGCGCGTGTCCACGACGGCCCACTCTTGGCCACTGAGCTCAATGAGCCCGTGCACTGCGTCCCGTACCTCAGATGAGGCCATAGTAGGCGAACATACGTCCCCATGCTAGCGAGCGGGTGTGACAGGTCGACCCCGTCACTCAGGCTAGGACGCAGCGACAGAGCAAGAAGGGATCGTCGCTAGACCTCCTGCGGCTGGCGGTTCGACGGTCCCGCCTGGGCCACCCTGCCACGGTGGCTCGGCTCGGACGGTGCCGCCCCGCGAGAAAGACGGCGTGGAGGGTCTGGTGGAAGGGAGCTGGCTCGCCGTACCGCTCGAGGAGCCGTTCTTCGGACTGGCGGACTATGCGCAAGACCAAGTGCACCCTGTGGCGAGAGCGCACTTGGAGCGGCGACGTCCACGGCGGTGACTCCGAACCAAGGAACGCCGGCGACTGCGCCCGCGCCCAGCAGTCGGTCAATCCCGAGCGAGGCAGGAGCGAGCCCGCTGTGTCGTGGCTGCGCATGACACGCTGTATTCGAGCCTGCGATCTCCGCAAGGACGTTCCCATGTGACGTCCCCCATATCCAGGGTTATGGGGACTATGGTGGGGCCCGTGGCCAGGGCCGTCCGCCTCTCCTCCTCCTCCCGCTTCGCCGAGCTGGTCGACGCCTGGCTCCATCAGCTGGGAACGACCAAGCCGGCGGCCAACACCGTGGCTGCCTACCGCCGAGACCTGGAGGGCGTAGCCCGGCGCATCGCCGCCGACGCCGAGGTGGGCGTGCTGCACCTCGAGCACCTGACCAAGGAGGCGCTGCGGGCCGCCTTCGCCTCCTGGGCCGACGATCACGCTGCCGCCTCGGTGCTGCGGGCCCACTCGTCGTGGTCCAGCTTCTTCGACTTCCTGGTGGCCGAGGACCTGGTGGAGGGCAACCCCATGGCGGCGGTGGGCAAGCCTCGGCGAGAAGCCGGTGCTCCTCGGGCCATCCGCGACCCTGACGCCGCCGCTCGGCTGTTGGCCACCGCAGCCCAGGCTGATCCCCGGGGCCGCGACCCCTGGCCCGAGCGTGACCTGGCCCTGGCGGCCACGTTCTGCGTGACCGGGATCCGGGAGGGCGAAGCCGTCGCCCTCGGCATGGGCTCGCTCGAGGGAACCCCGGGAGCTCGACGCCTGCAGGTGGTGGGCAAGGGGAACAAGACCCGGGCCA
>JAUJMG010000362.1 GCA_030446955.1 Thermomicrobiales bacterium | reverse complement strand
TCGCCCAAGGACAAACTGGTCTGGGACGTGGGGCACCAGGCCTACGTCCACAAGCTGCTCACCGGGCGCCGCGACCACTTCTCCACAATTCGCCAGGAGGGTGGGCTTTCCGGCTTCCTTTCCCGCGAGGAGAGCGAGCACGACGCCTTCGGGGCGGGCCATGCCAGCACCAGCGTCTCCGCAGCCCTGGGGATAGCGGTTGCCGAGCAGATGCGGCCGGCAGACGAGCCGAGGGGCCGGGCGGTCGCCATCCTTGGTGACGCCGCCCTAACGGGCGGGATGGCCTTCGAGGCCCTGAACAACGCCGGCAATCTGGATGTTCCCCTGATCGTCGTCCTGAACGACAACGAGATGTCGATCGCGGCGAACGTCGGGGCGATCACCAAGTATCTGAACCGGGTCCGCACCGACCCGCGCTACGACCGAGCCCGGAACGAGTGGGAGCGCCTGGCGGCGCGGCTGCCGCAGGGCGAGTTCTTGATCGAGCTGGGCAACCGGATGCGGGACTCCTTCAAGGAGTTCGTCTACCACGCCATGATCTGGGAGGAGCTGGGCTTCACCTACATCGGTCCGGTGGACGGTCACAACTTGCGGGCGGTGATGGAGGCCCTACGCCAGGCACGCAAGGTGAACGGTCCCACGTTCGTCCATGTGGTTACCGTCAAGGGCAAGGGCTACGCGGCGGCTGAGAAGGACGTGGAACGGTTGCACGGCGTTTCCGCCAAGCCGAAGGTGGTTGAGCCGCCGAAGGTGACCGAAAGCGTGGATGTCGTCGCACCGCCGACTCCGCCCAAGTACCAGGACGTCTTCGCCGGCACGGCGATCGAGTTGGCCAACGACGATCCCCGGGTGGTGGCGATCACCGCCGCGATGCCGACCGGGACCTCGTTGAACAAGTTTGCCGCCGTTCATCCGGATCGCTTTTATGATGTCGGGATCGCCGAGCAGCACGCGGTGACGTTTGCCGCCGGGCTCGCCACGGCCGGTTTGCGTCCGATCTGCGGCATCTATTCCACGTTCCTGCAGCGGGCCTATGACCAGATCGTGCACGATGTCTGCCTACAACGGCTGCCGGTGGTCTTTGCGATGGACCGCGCTGGGTTCGCCGGCGACGACGGGCGCACCCACCACGGCATCTACGACCTCTCCTACCTCCGCTGCCTGCCGAACATGACGGTGATGGCACCGAAGGACGAGAACGAACTGCGCCACATGCTCGCGACGGCGATCAAGCACGAGGATGGTCCGATCGCGGTGCGCTACCCGCGCGGGGCTGGGATTGGGGTGTCGACGGACGAGCCGCTCCATGCCCTGCCGATCGGGCGGGCGGAAGTGCTGCGCGAGGGGGGGGATGTCGCGATCCTCGCCCTCGGCTCGATGGTCCTCCCGGCTGAGCGGGCCGCCGACGCCCTGGCAGCGGAAGGGATCCAGGCCACGGTCGTCAACGCCCGCTTCGTCAAGCCGCTGGACGAGCGGCTGATTCTGGATTTGGCGCGGCGGTGTGGCGCACTGGTGACAGTCGAGGAGAACGTCGCTCAGGGCGGCTTCGGGTCGGCAGTCCTCGAGACACTGGCGGCAGCCGGGGTGGCGGTGCCTGTGCAGGTACTCGGGGTGCCTGACGCCGTGTTCCAGCATGCGTCGCAGGCAAGGCTGCGCGAAAAGGCGGGTTTGAGTACCGCGGGCATCGCCGACGCGGCTCGGCAGGCCATCGTGGCCAAGCAGCCGGCTGCCAACGAGACGGGGGTATTTGCCCCGCTCCTAGACTAGCACGGCGGGCTGGTCAGCGAACGGGACCGGGGCATGGGGCCGGACGGGGCGGTGGGATCGATGGGAACCGCAAGGCCGGACGCCGTACCTCCGTCGGCTTCGGGAACATCACTGAGCGACCTGGCCCGCAGGGCGGGAGTGGCGCTGGAGGCGGCACAACTCTCCCGGTTCGATGCCTACCGGTCCCTGCTTCTGGATCGAGGCGCGAAGGTCAACCTGACGGCGATCAGCGACCCAGAGGAGGTCGATCGCCGGCTCTTCCTCGATGCCCTGCGGATGGTGCCGGCGCTGGACGAGTACCGACGCCTCGCCGGTGCCGACAGTAGCAAGCGGGCGAAGCGCCTGAAGCTGGTGGATGTCGGCAGTGGGGCCGGGTTTCCGGGGTTAGTGCTGAAAATTGCCAGGCCAGACCTCGACGTGACGCTGATCGAAGCAACCGGCAAGAAGGCGACCTTTCTGCAGGACGCGATTGCCGCCCTGGAGTTGGACGGGGTGGTCGCGATCCACGCTCGGGCCGAGGACGTGGCGCACGACGCTCGGCAACGGGAAAAGCATGACCTTGCGACGGCCCGGGCTGTCGCGGCATTGCCCGCGCTCCTGGAGTTGTGTGCACCGCTGCTCCGGCTAGGTGGTTGGGCCTTCTTTCCGAAGGGGCTGGAGATCGGGGACGAGTTGGCGGCGGGGCAGCGCGCCGCGCCACTTGTCGGGGCCCGATTGGTCGCCTCTGACCCACTGCCGGGCAGTGACACCCGGCTTGTCATCGTTGAGAAAACGGGTTTGACGCACCCTCGCTACCCTCGACGCGCGGGCATCCCCGCCCGGGAACCACTCGGGGGCAACAAGGTTGCGAAGGGAAAGACCAGGGCGAGCAACGCGCCCACCTCGGCAGATGATGCCACCGGAATCGAGTGAGAACGGCGCATGAATGGGCGCAACCCACGCATCTACTACCGAAAGGAGAAGCTGCGCGGCGCCTGCTGGGAGTACCAGATCGAGGGCGGCTGGATCGCTGTGCCTTCGCCGGGGGGTGAGCGCCACTTGCTCCACCACCGCTTTGCCTTCTACCGGCCGCGGCAGGTCGAGGTGCGAACCTCGGCAGGGGTAGAGCGGCTACAACGGACCGCGGCCGAGCAGTGGTTCTTTCCCGATCGCTGGTTTTCCCTCCTCCGCTTCACCACCGATGACGACCGCACCATCGGCTATTACGTCAACTTCTCCCTCCCCCTCCGGGAGCTGCGCGCCAATTACTACCAGGACCTGGACCTGGAGCTGGACCTCTGGCTTGACCCGGACGGCACCGCGACGGAGCTAGACCGGGACGAGTTCGACGCGGAGGTTGCGCTCGCGCGCCTACGGCCGGACTGGGCTGAGGCCGTTGAAGTGGCCTACCGTGCAGTCTCCCTAGCCGTCACCGCCACCATCGCCGAGGATGGTCCCGATCTCGACCACGAGCGGGATCCCAACCACGGCTTGCCGCGGTTCATCTTGCGGGCGTAGCTTCGGCGGCCCGTCCGGTCTGCGGTTCCCCGATACCCATCGATTGCACGTATGAGAGTTGACATCCGTTCTCATACCAAATCTGCGTGAAGTCGCCGCGCCCGGCGATGAAGCACCGCGCTCACCCCACGAAGCCCCTCCGAAGCTGAGCACGAGTGGTCCCGGAAGAGCTCGCGAGCAAGCGGAGTTCGTATCAGCCCCACGCGAGGTGGGCTGTGGCTGCGTCTCCCCGGCGGGTGGATATCGAGACAGTCAGCTTCGTCCCCCCGCGTGATCCCCTGGCCGCGCAATGGGCGGCGATTCGCCTTGATGCCGCCTATGCGTCGGCGCCGACGAAGATGTTGGCGTAGTCGGGTACGGTGGCGAGGAGGCTGTCGGGGGCGGCGGGATCGATCTCCTGGTACCGCTCGGCGGCGGCGACGATCTTGGGAAAGACGGAGAGGTCGCCGGACGAGCAGAGGGTGGTGACCGGCTGGTTGAGCGCCCAGGCGACGGCGCGGTCGATGTCCGCCTGCTCGGTGAAGGGCTCGTACCAGGTGGTGTGGGTGGGGGTGCGGCCGGCCCAGGGAGCCTTGGCGGTGGCCTTGAGGACGTGGACGCCGACGTCCTGGGCCTGGCAGAGGTCCATGAGGGCGTCCCAGTCGCGGCGGAAGTCGGGCATGGCGTAGAGGAGGGCGTTGCAGGAAGTCATCACAGTCGCGAAGGGGAAGCGGCGCAGGGCCTCGGCGTGGGTTGCCGGGCTGCGGAGCCCGTGACCGGTGATGCCGATGTAGTCGATGAGCCCCTCGTCGCGGGCTTCCAGGATCGCCTCGAAGGAGCCGCCAGGGGCGAAGACCCGGTCCAGGGTGTCGAGATCGCCGACGGAGTGGACCTGGTAGAGGTCGAAGCGGTCGCCGCCGAGGCGTTCCAGGGTGCGGTGCAGCTCCATCCGGGCACCGTCGCGGGATCGCTCGTTGGTTTTGCAGCTGATGAAGAGGTCCGGCTGGGGGTGGCGGTGGAGGTAGGAGCCGAGGCGCAGCTCGGCGTCGGCGTAGGTCGGCGCGATGTCGAAGTGGTTGATGCCGCACGCAAGGGCGAACTCGATCGCCCGGTCCGCCTCCTCCTGGGTCACGACGCCGATCGCGTAGGTCCCGAAGGTGATGACAGTGGACTCGTGCCCGGTCCGCCCCAGCCGCCGCGTTTCCATGAACGATCCTCCCGCTCTGCCCCGTCGCCAATCGTCCACTGGCACCACCGCAAGCCGGTGGCCGCGCCGAATGGCGGTTCGCGTTCCTAGTACGTTGTCCAGTTGGATTTGCAAGGTAGTGGGGCTGGAGGTAGCCTTGC
>JAUJMG010000361.1 GCA_030446955.1 Thermomicrobiales bacterium | reverse complement strand
GTTGCTCGCTTCCCCTATAGGTAGGTCTCAGCGAGGACGGCGAGCGTGTTGAACACGGCGTGGGTGATGATAGCGGGGACGGTCCCGTAGCGCATCCGTTCAATGCCGAGCACGACGCCAACTCCGAAGAGACCCAGTATCACGAACGAGAACCCGTACTGAGGCGCGTGGAGAAATGCGAAGGTCAGGGAGGTCAGGAGCAGCCCAAAGCGCGGCTGAATCGCCCCACGGAAGAGAAGCTCCTCACCGACACCTGCCGTGATGCCAAGGAGTAGGGCGCCAATTGGATTCTGCACCTCGGCCGTAAGCTCAGTCGTCACATTCGCCACTTGGTCGTAGAGATCGGGCTGAAACTGGGCCGTGAGGGCGCCACCGATCGCACTGAACACGAGGCCCACCAGGACGGCTCCGAGTGCGATGAAAACTACCCGGGGACGGGGTATAGCGAGGCCGAGGCGCTCAGTTGCTTGCCGGAAAGTTCGTATGAACCCGACCCCGACGAGCACATAGGCCAGGACAGTCAGGAAGAGGGCTTGCACAAGGAGATCAGTTGGGTTGGGCGATTGTAGGGTGTCTGGATCGGTCGCGTTGCCGTTCGATTGCGCGACGACGAGTGTGAGTAGGCTAAGCGCGGCGAGGAGAGCGCTGAGGCCGACCATATCGACAGATGAGTCCGGGTTCAGGGGGGTGAACGTCGCAAACAGGCGGCGAACGGGTTTGATCAGCGGCAGCGCTAGACCGAGCCCCGGCAGCAGGAAGCGCCAGCCCCCGGACTCGCCATTGACGACGAGTGTCGCAAAGCCCCACAGGGCTAGCATTCCACCCGGGAAGCCGAGCAGCAGATAGAGGCCAACGAAGGCGGAGCGATCGGTCTGCGCCCGGTGTGCCCAGTACACCACGCCATATACACTGAGCAGAACTGCGCCGTAGACGATAGTGCCGAGAATAGCTTCCAATGGCGTCTTATGCTCCCGGCCGCTACGGCATGGCCGTGCCGAACGGCAGACACGAAACCGCCGCCCAGGACGGGGCGGCAGGGCAGAAAGTATACGGCACGGGCACCGGTGCTTGGGGTGTCTGGACCGCCACCCGAGCATCCATGCCGGGGCCTGTCAGTGCTAGACTTGGCGCTGCCGACGGTCGAACGAACGGAAATGGTGGTCTTGATGGGGGATTCCCCGCCTCAGCTCGATCAGGCGGACGCTCCGGCGCCACAGCGCCCGGGCGTTGGTCCAGGCGCGCGGCGAGGAGGTCTCGGACGCGGCCTTGGATCGTTGATCCCCACCTTGCCAGACCGCGAGCTGGGCGGCCCGAATCTCCAGGTCGATATCAACGCCATCCAGGCGAACCCCTATCAGCCACGGGCGAACCTTGATCCGGCGAAGCTGGAAACGCTGGCGGAATCGATCCGTGCTCACGGGATCATCCAGCCGCTGATTGTGACGCGGGGCGAGGAGCGCGAGCATTACGTCCTCATTGCGGGGGAGCGCCGTTGGCGCGCCGCCCGCCTCGCCGGATTGACGGTCGTCCCAGTCCTGGTGAAGGACGCCGCGCCGCAGGCGATGCTTGAGCTTGCGCTGGTGGAGAACGTCGTGCGAGCGGACCTCTCTCCGCTGGAGGAGGCTGCCGCATATCGCCAGTTGATCGAGGAGTTCGGATTGACCCAAGCTCGGGTAGCCGAACGGGTGGGACGCTCGCGGGTCAGCGTGACCAATACTTTGCGTCTGCTGGCCGCTCCAGAGCAGATCCAGGCGGCGCTCAATGCCGGGATGATTTCTGAAGGTCACGCGAGGGCGTTGCTCGGTCTCCTTACCGCCGCCGATCAGGTCGCAGCTCTCCAGATCGTGATGAAGCGCGGCATGACGGTGCGGCAAACCGAAGAGTTGGTGCGTCGGTGGGGCGAAACCACCTCTAAGGGCGACCTTTCAACGTCTGAGACCGACCTCGAGTCCGCCCGCCTAGAGGATCGCTTCCGGACAGCCCTGGGTACCAAAGTGAGCTTCAAGCGGAATCGCACCGGTCCGGGCGGCGCGCTCACGATTCATTACTTCTCGGACGAGGAACTCAATGCCCTGTTCCGTCGTCTCGTGGATGAAGACGACTGGTAGCAGCCCAGGATTGGGACGTGAGTCGCCGGCATCGGTCTCGGCCGGAGACTCTAGACCTGCTCGTAGAGCAGGGCCCGCTTGACCTGCTCAATCGCTCGTGTGATCTCGATGCCGCGCGGGCACGCGTCGGTGCAGTTGAAGATGGTTCGGCACCGCCAAACCCCAGACCGCGTATTGAGAATCCTGAGCCGATCCGCCGCCCCCTGGTCGCGGCTGTCAAAGATGAAGCGATGGGCGTTGACGATGGCGGCCGGGCCGACGAACTCTTCGCTGGTCCAGGTGATCGGGCAGGCGGTCGTACAGGCGGCGCAGAGGATGCACTTGGTCGTGTCGTCGTAACGCTCTCGATCCTCCGGGCTTTGTAGCCGCTCGCTGGCGCTGGGGGAGTCGTCGGCAATCAGGTAGGGCTTCACGGACTTGTAGCTGGCGAAGAACTGGTCCATATCGACGACCAGGTCTTTGATGACCTTGAAGCCGATGAGGGGTTCCAGCGTGATCTTCCGGCCCAGCTCCCGCATTAGGATTTTGCAGGCAAGGCGGTTACGGCCGTTGATACGCATCGCGTCGGAGCCGCAGACGCCGTGGGCGCACGACCGGCGGTAGGTGAGCGTGCCGTCCTGGTGCCACTTGATTTGATTGAGTGCGTCCAGTACGCGATCGGTCGGCTCGACGTCCACCGCGTACTCCTCGAAGTGCGGCTTGACGTCATTGTCCGGGTTGTACCGCTTGATCCGAAGGGTGACCTCCACAGAAAGCTCCTTGGTGAGCCGTTGCCGTTGTCTTCGCGGCCGTCGGCTCGTTAGTACTTGCGCTCCTTTGGCTCGAACTCCGTGATGGTGACGGGCTTCTTCTCCATTCGCAACCCGCCAGAGCTCCTGTAGATGAGAGTGTGGGCCAGCCAGTTGGCGTCGTCGCGCTTCTGGAAATCGTCCCGGTAGTGGGCTCCTCGGCTCTCTTCTCTAGCGAGAGCGCCCTCGACGATAGCCTCGGCGCAGTCGAGCATACAGCCAAGCTCATGCGCCTCGAGCAGGTCTGTGTTGAACTGCGCACCATGATCGTCGATCGCGACGTTACGGTATGCCTGCCGAAGCTGACCAATCGTTTCGCGCGCTTCGCTCAGACCCTTGGCTTCGCGGACGACGGATACCTTGTCCATCATCACCGCCTGCATATGGCCGCGGATATCAGCGACGTTCTCTCCCTTCGTTCGAGCCATTAAGTTGGCCAGCTCCGCACGAGCCGTGAACTCTGGATCACGGGGCAGTGGAGGCAGGTCGGCCTCAGCAATGTACTGCAACATGTGCCGCCCAGCGCGCCGTCCGAAGACCACAAGGTCAACCAGCGAGTTGGTGCCGAGGCGGTTGGCCCCGTGGACAGAGACGCAGGCCGCTTCTCCGGCGGAGTAGAACCCGGGGATGACTGTCGATCTTGGGTCCCGGATCACGCGGCCCTCAACGTCGGTGGGAAGGCCGCCCATTGCGTAATGAGCCGTGGGTTGGATCGGCACGAGTTCCGTCTTTGGCTCGACTCCGAGGTATGTGCGCGCGAAGTCTGTAATGTCCGGCAGCTTGGCATCGATCACGTCCGGGGGAAGGTGCGTGAGGTCGAGGTGGACATAATCCTTACCCTCAACGCCGCGGCCTTCCTTGACTTCCTGATAGATGAAGCGGGAGACCATATCCCTCGGCGCTAAGTCCTTGAGGGTGGGGGCGTAGCGCTCGGCAAACGCTTCGCCATTGCCGTTTCGCAGGATGCCGCCTTCCCCGCGCGCAGCCTCCGAGAGCAGGATGCCAAGCTTATAGATTCCGGTCGGATGGAACTGGTAGAACTCCATGTCCATCAGCGGCACGCCGCGGCGGTACGGAAGTGCTACGCCATCGCCCGTGCCCGCCATGGCGTTCGAGGTGATTTTGAACACGCGCCCGAAGCCCCCTGAGGCGATCAGGACGGCCTTCGCGTGGATGGTGTGGATCTCGCCGGTCTTAATCTCCAACGTCACCACGCCAGAGCACTGACCGTCCTCCGTGAAGAGGATGTCCAACATGTGGTGCTCGTCGAAGAAGTTGACGTTGTGCTTGATGCCCTGCTGATAGAGCGTTTGGATGATCATGTGGCCGGTTCGGTCGGCGGCAAAGCAGGCCCGGCGCACCGGACCTTCACCGTAATTTCGAGTATGGCCGCCGAACCTCCGCTGGTCGATTCGTCCCTCCGGCGTTCGGTTGAAGGGAAGGCCCATGTGTTCCAGCTCGAGGACCGCGTCAACCGCCTCGCGAGAGAGCACCGCCGCGGCGTCCTGGTCAACTAGGTAGTCGCCCCCCTTGACGGTGTCGAACATGTGCCACTGCCAGTGATCTTCCTCGGTGTTGCCGAGGGCCGCGCTGATGCCGCCTTGGGCAGCTCCCGTATGAGACCGGGGGGGGTAGAGCTTGCTCACGACCGCGATGTTGGCCTTGCCGGCAAGCTGGATCGCCGCCATCAGGCCGGCACCCCCGGCGCCGACGATCACGGCATCAAAGCGGTGATAGGCCATGGAG
>JAUJMG010000360.1 GCA_030446955.1 Thermomicrobiales bacterium | reverse complement strand
GATGAGATGAAGTGATCGGCGACTACGGGGCGTCCACTGGCGTACTTAGCATCGGGCCGGATCTTGAACGTGTAGACGAGGCCGTCGTCGCTCACTGAGTAGCTCTCGGCGAGGTCCTCCACCACCTCCCCGGTCTCGGTGAACCGCATTAATCCGCCCCAAACGTTGGGAAACATGATCCAGAACGGGCCCCAATTGGTCGTTCGATGAGGATCGAGCGTAACAGGTTGCCCGAACGGATTGAACGGTACCGAGATCTCGGCGTCGGTCTGGATCTCTTCGTCCTGAAGTCCATAGGAATGCGCCCGGCCAAGCTCTGCCGGCCGGGCCACCACCCCTTGCCCGCCTTGTCCGGCAGCGACCGCCCCAGCCATGATCGCGGACCATCGCATCACCTGACGTCGCGTCACTAGCGGTCCCGTGCGTCGCATATCTTGAAACACCTCGTCCGGCTCCCTCCGATCCCTATCGATTGGCGGTCGCGCTTCGGATCGCTCGGTCATCGTGCAGTTCTCCTCGTCGAGATTCCCGTCTCGGCGGCCTTGCCGATTTGATAGCCGAGGACGGAGACCCAGACCCAAATCGTGCGGGGGATCAACATCCGCTAGCGATCAGTCCACTCAATCGTGGAACGGTATTAACGGTCTTTCGGATTTATGCGGCGCACCGGCATGCCTTCTCAGAGCCAGTTCAGCGGTCAGAACCAGGGCGTACCTCCACAACGCGTAGGCGACCCGTTCCGTTCCGGAGCAGAAGGCGCATGCCAGCCGTCACCTAGACATCGTGGTCTACGGCTGGTCGTAGCCGTAGTCGCGTGACCCGGCGTCCTCTAGGAAACGAGCCAGGAGTGCCACGCAACCGTCAATGTCCCCCTGGTTCGCCATCTCGTTGACCGTGTGGACGTAGCGGGTCGGAATGGAGAACGTAATCGAGACAACTCCCGCCCGGGAGCGCTGAACTGCCCCGGCATCGGTGCCCCCCCGTGGCAGGATCTCCAGTTGGTACCGAATACCATGCTCGTCGGCAAGATCGCGGACGTGGCGGAGAAGCTTTGGCGGAGTGATTTGGGAGGAGTCCATCACCTTGATTGCGGCACCATTCCCTAGCCGCGTCACCGCCTGCTCCTCAGGTCCACCGGGATAATCCCCTGCTAGAGTGACGTCGAGCGCCACGGCAATGTCGGGCTCCAGCGCATACCCGGACGTCGTCGCCCCGCGCAGCCCAACCTCCTCCTGGGTCGTCGCCACAGCCAGGATCTCAGCGCGAGAACCAGACATTGCCCGCAGGGCTTCGATCATCACGTAGACCCCGAGCCGGTCGTCTAGCGCCTTGCTGACCACGGTGTCTCCAACGCTCTCCAGCGTCCGATCAAGCGTGACCATGTCACCCACCTCGATCGCCGTCCGAACTCGGTCCACCGGCATTCCCACGTCGACAAACACCTCCTCCATCTTCGGGGACTTGATCTCCGAAGGATCGAGGAGGTGGATCGGCTTCGCGGCCGCCTGCACGACACCCCGGTGCTCGCCGCCCGCGAAGCCGTGAACGACGACTCGTTGAGCGACTAACACCCGGGGGTCAAACCCACCGACGGGCTGCAGGCGAACGAACCCGCGATCGTCGATATGCTTGACCAGAAACCCAATCTCATCCATGTGAGCGGCAATCATGACCCGGGGACCGCCACTCCCCCGCTTGGTCCCCACGAGATTGCCGAGGACATCGACTCGAAGTTCGTCGACAAGCGACCGGAGTTCCTCGGCCACAACCGCACGCACGCGGTCCTCACGGCCGGCGATGCCAGGGGATTCGCAGAGACGCTTCAAGAGTTCGACGTTCATGCTCATGACTCCATCAGTCTCGTGTCGGTCGCCGCCGCGCTGCCAGAGCGTCACATCTATGGCGACGGGGTGGCCCTTTCGGAGCCACCCCGTCTTGCCTGTCAAGGAGGGGATTAGCCCTCGGCACTCTCTACCGCTGAATCTCCCCTGCCTCTACTGCTCCTCAATGTAGAGGATGGTGCTGGTGCCCCGCATCCCCTCACGCTCAAACTGGACCGTGGCTAGCGCGCGCACGGCGTCGAAGTCGCCAGCGCCAGCTTGTGGGGTCGCATCTGCTCCCGTGCTGAAGAAGTCTTCGCAGGCTTCCCCGTCAAAGTCCTGGTCCAGGTCAATCAGATTTCCCGGATCCTCGTCGTACGCCGCCTGCGCATCCTCCTGGGTGTCGTATTCCGCGCACGCCACGTTCGCGTCCTCGACATCTGCCACGCCGCTTGAGGCACCCAGGAACCCTTGCACGATCGTGATGATCTGGGCAAGGTCGACGTAGGCCTGAGCCCCGTGCTCCTCAGGCAACGTCGCCATGACGGCCTGGTACTGCGGATTATCGGCGAGCGACTCGTCAGGCCCGTCGACGAAATCCTGGAGCGCGTTACCGAAGCCAAGGATGAACTGCTCCGCAACCACGCCGTACTCCAGCCGGAGGGGGAAGCCGATGGTGCTGTCCTCGACCACGTTGACTGTCGAGCCGTCCACCTGGCGTGTGTCGTAGGTAGTCGTCTCCCCGGCGCCTGCCGCCACAATGAAGGAGATTTTGGACAGGGAGTCCGCCAGCGTTGTCGGATCGGCGACCCCGGAGACGAGGATGGCTCCGATCCCGTTCGGGTCGAGCAGGTTGGAGAAACGGAACCCGAAGGCGAATTCACCAACCATCTGGTCGATGAACTCGGTCTGCAGGTTGAAGCCCAGCGTCTGCTCCGCCTGCTCGAACTGTTCTTCCGCGTACGCCTCGGCTTCGTCAGGGTCGGTGGGACCCGAGCCGAAGTCCTCTCCATTCACGACTTGGGCCACCGCCAGACCAACAGCGTCCAAGACACCCATCGCGCCGAGGTCCATCCCATTGGCGAAGAGCAGCGTATCCGACGGCATCCGCTCTACGAGGGACGAATCGAAGTTCTGGGTGCCTGGCAGGTCTGCCGCATCCTCCGTGGGCATCGAGAGGGTGTCGAGGCGGAATCCTGGATCGTCTGCCCACATCACGAAGCCCGTGTAGGCATCAAAGGCGTCGAGGGTCTGCCCCGAGAAGGCTCCCAGACCCTGGAGCATCTCCACTTGCTCCGTCAGGCCTTCCTTGAGCGCGGGTCCGTTGAGCCAGCCGAACAGCATGAACTCGTCATTGAGCCCGTCCCGGAGACCCGTGAAATTGTCAGACTCCGCCAGGGACGGCGTATCACCAATCGCGGTGTCGATGAGCGGCTCAAGATCAGCCGGGACAGCCGCGAAGACGAGTGAATCTTCCACCCGTGCGAAAGACGAGGCATCGGACGTATCAGAGGCTTGCGTGGAGCGAATGGTCACGCCCTTGTAGTCGGTTTCATCGACCTCGGAGCCCTCCTCCGCGATCAACTCCTCGACCTTCGCTTCGGCAGCATCCGGGTCCGCCGGGTTGACGACCGCGGCGACACCAGTGGAGCCATCTTCGGCCACCGGGGTGGCATCGACGAGACCGCCGGAAAGGTTGGATAGGTTGACCTCGTTGAGGGCATCCAGGTTGGTCAAGACTAAGGCGGCTTCACCGCCGAGGAACGGCCCCGCCTCTTGCTGGAACTCCTCGAACGACTGCTCGTCTTCGGCGTCCATCTCTGCGCGGAGCGACTCGAGGAGCACGTCGAGACCGGCGCGCTCAGCGAGAGTCTTGCTGAGTTGCCACTGAGTCGACTCCGTATCGAGGGTCAGCGCCACGTAAACGAGCGATGTCTCTGGCGCCAATGACGCCGTTGATAACGCGCTTTCCTGGGCTTGGGCTGATTGGGGAGCCGCCCCAAGCGTTGCCGTCGCAGCAAGCATTGAGATGAGCGTCAATACCCACAGGCCGGACAACATGGGGTGCGGTCTACGCCCATCATTCCTTCGGACACGAACGTTTCTCAGCGGGCCCTTCATGCTGCTCCTCAGTCACGGCGGCTTCGCCGCCCACTACCACTCCTCGGGCGCCCACGGGACCAAGATGAACCAGCGCCCGTTCCTCAACCCTGCTGACGGGGAGCGTGCTCCCCCGGCGCACGGGACTCTTGCACTGTAGGGGGGGGCTTCTACCCCGTCAATACCGTGCTTGGGCATGACCGCCTCGCCGAGCACCGTCGGACGCGTAGGGGAGAGCGCGCACGAGACGTGGGAGCGGACGTCAACCGGACCGAGGTGATGAAGGCCCGATGCTGGACGACGTGAAGTGCCTGGGGCAGGTATGAGCTAATGGCGGCGGAACATTACTGTGAGAAGCAACGTCAGTATGATCGAGAGCAGGAGTGAGCTCAGCAACGGAGCATAGATGGTCACGGGACCGCGACGAAGCACCAGGTCGCCAGGAAGCCGGCCCAGACGCGAGAACAAGGGCACGCGGTCTCCGAGCAGCAGCACCGCTCCGACCAGCACGAGCAGGATGCCAATGCCGAGCAGGAGCCGTCCGAGATCCTTAGGATCCACCACTGGCACGCGTTTGCCCGTTAGCTCTGCAGCTTGTCGTCGATGCCTGTGGCGATCCCCAGGACGATCATGGTGAGTGCCGCCAGAGCGCCGACGACGAGAAGAAGGAACAGGATCAGCGCCGCTGCCTTCAAGATCCCCTCGATCACGTCCATATCTTCACCAGCCTC
>JAUJMG010000065.1 GCA_030446955.1 Thermomicrobiales bacterium | reverse complement strand
ACTCCTGGGGCGAGCGCACGTCGACCAGCGCCGGCGCCCCGGCGTTGACCATCGCTAGCACGTCGTCACGGAAGGCGCGGATCGTCGGGTCCGGCTCCTGGGCCGTGTAGGTGGTGGGCGGGAAGGAGGGGACGTCGCGGACGAGCTGCCGCCCTTCGTCGATCCACTTCTGGCGACCACCGTCCATGATCCTGCAGTCTTCGTGCCCGTAGTACTTGAAGAGCCAGAAGGTGTAGCAGGCGTACCAGTTGTTCTTGTCGCCGTAGAAGACGACCGTCGTGTCGTTAGCGATCCCGGCCCGGGCCATCAGCTCCTCGAAGCCGGCCTTGTCGATGAAGTCGCGCCGCACCTGGTCCTGCAGGTCCGTCTGCCAGTCCAGCTTCACCGCCCCCGGCACGTGGCCGATCTCGTAGAGCAGGATGTCCTCGTCCGACTCCACGATCCGCACCTGCGGGTCGTCCAGGTGCTCCGTGACCCACTCCGTCGAGACCAGCACCTCCGGGTGGGCGTAGCCGCGGGTCGTCTGTTGCGTGTCCTGCATCACCATGAGTGAACCCTCGCCTTGTCTCGCTTGTCGTTGGTGGGCGCTGTTCTCGCTCGCGGGCGGCACCCTCTCGTTCGGGTCTGCCCGGGCGGAGTGGCCCGTGGGCGTGCCAATCCTTCAGGAAGTATAGCGGCTCTCCCTCAACCGAACCGGCACAGGCTGGACTGCTCGGGTGGCTCGGGTCGCTGTCCATGGTGGTCGGTCGGTGATCCCATGGATGTTCGCTTCGAGCGGTTTACCTGGCATGCCTATCCCGGTAAGATGCGCCGGTCGGCGGGGTGATCCTCATGAGCGGCAGGGCGGGGTAGATGAGGGCGGCATGAGCGACAGGGTTGGATCAGGCAGCCGGCTGCGAGTTGGGGTCATCGGGGCCGGCACCATCGCGGTCGGGGCGCACCTTCCCGCCATCCTCCGGTTGCGGGACAGCCTCGAACTCGTCGCCGTGGCCGACGTGCGGGCGGAGGCGGCGAAGGAGGCGGCCGAGCGGTTCGGGGCGGCGCACGCGTACACCGACACCCGGGAGTTGCTGGATCGCTCCGACATCGACGCGGTGGTGATCTGCACCCCGGAGTTTCTCCACGCGGAGCAGACTCTGGCCGCGGCGGCGGCGGGGAAGCATGTCCTCTGTGAGAAGCCGATGGCCGCGACGGTGGCCGAGGCGGACGCGATGCTCGACGCCTGCCAGCGCGCCGGGGTGCGGTTGATGATCGGCCACAGCCGCCGCTTCACCCCCCGCTACCAGCGAATTCGCGAAGCCATTGACCGGGGCGACATCGGGGAGGTCCGGCTCGTCCGTGAGAACGAGCGGCGCCCGATCGCGATGTACACGGCTCAGGCCGGATGGGCAGGCTACTGGGCGCCGGATGCCGGGGGTGGCAACGCCCGGCCCTGGTTGGAGCAGGCGGCCTACTCCCAGGGCGCGGCCCTGACCAACGCCGTGCACGAGATGGACCTGATCCGCTGGTTCGTCGGGGCGGAAGCGGTCTCCGTCTACGCCGAGAGCCGGATCACCGACCCCAACGCCGAGGTGCCAGACTTCATCACCGCCTCGATTCGGTTCGCCAACGGGGCGCTGGGCGCGACGGAGGTGGTCAACCGCCTTCCGCCCGGTTACCCGGTCTACCACCTGACGGAGGTCTTTGGCCGGGACGGGCTGGTCCGCGCCCTCGACCCGGCGATGGCCACCCTCGCCGTCACCGATCCCACGGGCACGACCTTCCCCGCCAACTGGGGAACCCTGCTCCAGGTCCCCATCGCCTACGAGTCCCAGTTGCGCGGCTTTGCGGACGCGATTGCGGCTGATGGTCCCGTGCCGCTCGATCCGGTTCATGCGCGCCAGGCCCTCGCGCTCTCCCTGGCGGCGGTCCGCTCCTCCCGGGAGGGCCGCGTCGTGCGGCTCGACGAGGGCGAAGAGGACGCCGCGACCCCGGCAGCCGCCGTGCGGCGCGGAATCACGGGCAGCGACGGCACGGACCCGGACGGGGTCGGAACGGAAGGTCAGTGAACGCGTCGAGGCCGAACCCGAACAACGAAGAAAGCCATTCCTCGCTCTCCCTCGCCGTGGTTGGGCTCGATGGGACCGGTGAGGCCTTTGCCCGGGCGGGGATGCTCCACCCGGCCTTCCGGTTGGTGACCGTGGCCGATCCCCGCCCCGAGCGCGGCGCGGCTGTGGCAAACCGGCTGGGCGTCCCGTTCGCCCCGGCCTACCTGGACGTGCTGAACGATCCGACCCTCGATGGTCTGATCGTGGCCGGCGACATGGCCGACCGGGCGACCATCCTCGCCGAGGCGGCCGTCCGCGGGCGGGCCGTCCTCGCGACCTCTCCCCCGGCGGGCACCCTCACCCGCCTGGACGACCTCATCCTGACCGCGTCGGAGGGCGGCGCCCGCGTCGCCTGCCCCAATCCCTGGCGGGTGGTGCCGGCGACCGCGCTGGCGGCACGCCAGCTCCGGGAGCCGGGGATCGGTCAACTCCTGGCGGTCTTCGCGGCGCACCGGACCAAGCAGGCAATGGGCGATCCCCTGGTCGAACTGGGCCTGCCGCTGCTCGACTATCTGGTAGGAGCCCTCCGCGCCGAGGTAGTGCAGGTCCAGGCGACGGCGGAAACGCTGTTCGCTACGGACGGCCCGGGTGAGCCGGACACCTGGCTCTTGCTGCTCCGATTCCGCACGGGTCTGATCGCCACGGTAGAGCTGGGGCGCTCCCTCCCGGCGGCGTTTCCAACGGATTCAGAGCTACGCGTGGAGTTTGCCGGGTCGGAGCGCGTCGTGGTGGCCGACGCCGAGAACCTTGGTGTCACCACCTACGCCGGAGACGGATCGGTCCGCCGCAATGCGTCCGGCCCGGACGCCCATCGCGCCCTGCTGGACGGCTTCCTGCCGGCCGTGCGAGACGCCCAAGCCCCGGAGGAGTCGCTGGTGACCCTGCGCTGGGTGATGCCCCTCATCGAGGCCGCCCGCCGCTCGGCCGCGGAGGGCACGCCGGTCTCCCTCACGCGACGTTAGCGCGACGACGGGGACCCACGGTAGGGGCGACGCACGCGTCGCCCGTCCGAGTGTGAACCACCAACTGCCGTTGCACGGTCGTGCTGAGTCCCGCCTCTCGCCGTGCTCAACGTGCCGCTCCCACGACCGTCGCGACCCCGTTGCGGCTCGCGCCGTTGGCCCCGGCCGCGCCCGGAACCTGGATCCTCGGCAGGCGGATGGTAAAGACGGAGCCTTCGTCCAGCTCGCTCTCGACCGAGATCTCGCCGCCCATCGCCTCGATGAGCTGCTTCGCGATCGCGAGGCCGAGACCGGCTCCACCCGCCGCCCGGTTGCGGGACTGCTCGCCGCGGTAGAAGCGGTCGAAGACGTGCGGCAAGTCGTCCGGCGCGATCCCGACGCCCGTGTCCCGCACCGTGACGGTGACGCGCTCCCCGCCGTCCTGAGCACCGGCAAGGATGATTCCCCCCTCGGGCGTGAAGCGGACGGCGTTGCGGATCAGATTCTGGAGCACCTGCACCAGCCGCGCCCGGTCCCCGACGCAGCGCAGATCGCCGGACCCGACCTCGGCCAGCATCGTGATTCCTGCCTCGCGCCGCGCCGGCTCGGCCAGAGACTCCACCGCCTCCCGCACTGCCGCCCCCGCATCGAAGGGTTCCCGCTCCAGGGCGATCCCCTGGCTCTCGACCCGGGTCAGGTGGAAGAGGTCGGCGACCAGCCGCTCCAACCGGTCCGTTTCGCGGAGGGCGATCCGCGTGTACTCCTCGACGTGGACCGGCTCCGCCTCCAGGGCTTCCAGGTGACCGCGGACCAGGGCGACCGGTGTGCGCAGTTCGTGGGAGACGTTCGCGACCAGGTCCCGGTTGGCAGCCAGGAGTTGCTCGGCCCGGGCCCGGGACGCCGCTTCGAGCGCCATCGTCGCTTGCAGGCGGTCCGCCATCTCGTTGAACCGCTTCCCTAGGTCCGCGATCTCGTCCTCGCCCTGGACATCGACCCGGGTGCTCAGGTCTCCCTCGGCGAAGGCTTCAGCGCAGCTGGCCAGGTCGCGGATTGGCTTGCTGATCCCGCGCGCTCGGCGGATCCCGATCACCACCCCGACCGGGATCGCGGGGATGCCGACCAGCAGCGCGATCACAAACCCGATCTGGCCGACGTAGCTGAGCCCGAGCAGCAGAAGCTCGTTGCCGCCCGGAAGGGTGCGCTGGCGCTTGTCGACGACGACGGCGGCCACCACCTCGCCCTCGGCGTTCCGAATCGGGTAGGCGCCGGTGACCAGGGAACGGCCAGGCCGCTGCATCACGCTGTTCCGGGAGGTGCTGGTCGATCCATCAAGCGCGGACCGGGCCACGCCAAGGGCGGCCGGCCCGATCTGGATCGCACCCCGGCCCAGCAGGGTCGGATCGCTGGAGGCAAGCACCGTCTGATCCTGGCCAACGACCGAGATGGTTCGGATGTTGGCGAAACGTTTGCCGACATCGGCAAAGATGTTGACGTCACGGTTGAAGCTGTTTGGTCCGACCTTGCCGGTGGCCATGCCGCCCAGCAGGGGTGATGTCCAGGTCGGCACTGGGTCCGCCGACCATTCGAGATCCGCGAGCATCTGGGCGACGATCTGAGCCTCTGTGGCGGGCTCCCGGCGGACGGGATTCTGCACGAGGGCGGTCGTGACCACCGCGGCCGCGCCGATCACGGAGATCGCCAGCACACTGAAGAAGACGGTCCCGAGATGAGATTCCGCGAGCCGCCAGCGCAAACTACGCCGGCACTTCCGCTCGTAGGCGACGATGAGCGGCCAGATCGTGGCGTAACGCAGAAACCGGAGTCGATGCACGACAGCCTTTAAGCCTGACCAGGGTCCCATAGGCACTCTCAATGCACGGTGATGGAGAGGGGCGTCAACGGTCGAAGGGCGAGCGGCATGGCGGGAAAACGGGAGCACCGGGGGATCGGCCGTCGCCCCGGATGGGTTACGAGCCGGCGGTAGCCGACTGCTTCACCTGGAACTTGTAGCCGATGCCCCAGACCGTGCGAATCGCCTCTGCCTCGTCGCCTAGCTTCTTCCGCAGCCGCTGGACATGCGTATCGACCGTGCGGTCGGTCACGTAGACATCGTCACCCCACACCCGTTCCAGCAGGTAGTCCCGGCTGAAGGCCCGCCCAGGATTTTGGACGAAGAGGGCGAGCAGATCGAACTCCTTGGGGGTCAGTTCCAGTTCCTCGCCGTGGGCCGTCGCAGTGCGCATCGTCAGGCTGACCGCAATCGCGCCGTCGCCGGCCTCGATCATGTCGGATGGGGCATCCGGGGCGGGAGCCGGCGCTGCCTCCTGGTTGATCGCAATCCGGCGCAACATTGCCCGGACACGAGCCAGAAGCTCTCTCATCCGGAACGGCTTCGTCAGATAGTCGTCGGCACCGACTTCCAGGCCAAGGACGATGTCCGTCTCTTCACCCCGGGCGGTGAGCATCAGGATCGGGGTGACGTATCGCTCTCGGATCTTGCGGGCCACGGCGATGCCGTCCAGCTTGGGCAGCATCCAGTCCAGGATGACCAGATCCGGCTCCACCGAGCGGACGGTGTCCAACCCGACTTGCCCGTCGAACGCCTGGTAGACCTCATGGCCCTCCTGGCGCAACTGACGGGTGATGAGGTCGTTCAGATCGGCTTCGTCTTCAACAACAAGAATGCGTCCCATAGATGGAGTATCCCATCCCGCGGCATTCAATGCACGCGCGGCTGCGCCGTTCGCTGCGTCAATTTGGATCGGGAACATCGTCATCCGATCGAGGGGGCGAACCATCAGTCCTCCTAGGTCGCCCGACCGGTTGGGCGACCTCCATGGTTGATACCATCGCGCAAGCTGCTAACCCCTCACTCCTGCCCAGGTACGCCGGGCGATGGGCTGCGGATTGAGTAGTCCCCCGGCCAGCTCCGCAGAGAGCCAGGCCGCGCCGTTGACCAGGTGCAGCGAAACCAGCGCGGCCACCGGAGCTACCGCCACGCAGATGAGGGCCTTCGAAAGACTGTCCACCTGGGCTGCGTCTAAGAAGAGGCTAAATCCCTCCATGCGGTAGAAGACCGGCGCGCCCAGCAGGCTCGCCGGCAGGAGGAAGCTCACGCTCACCACAGCCAGCGAGAGGATGCCCAGCGGTAGCTTCACGACCAGGAAGGCCAATCCGCGGAGCGTGTCAAGATCCCCTGCCCGTTCCCGCAGCCTAGTCCAGCGTCCAGTGTGATCGCGAGCGAAGGTACTGAACTGTGGAGTGACGGGCTTGCCGAGCAGGGCCGTTGCCAGCCGTGCCTCGAAGGCCGCGAGCGCTCGCGTCGCACCCAGGAGAGCGAGCGGGATAGGGAGTCCAGCCAATGCGAGTGCGGCGGCGACCGGAATGGCGATCATTCCAAGAGCGGGGTGCTCGTCAAACAAGTAGCCGGAGACGGTGGTCAGGGCGCCGGGAACCAGGAGGAAGCCAACGACGATGAAGCCCAGATAGGCGATACCAAGTGGCAGGGAGAGAAGCAGGTAGCCAAGGTTCCGGTACGTCTGGCGCTCCGCGGCAACCGCGAGTAAGGCCTCTGCCGCGTCGGTCTGGTCGTGGGAGGAATACTGGCTCATCGACGGATCTCCGAGAAGGGATCTTCCGCACGCGACGATCTGCTGATCAATCCGGACACATTCTTATGATGGGCTGGAGATGTCACCCGCGTTTCGCGAGGGTGTTACGAAAGTGTCACGGCGTGACCACCGACGTGGGCAGCAACGCCGCAGACAGCACGAGGGGATGAGTTGCCATCCGGCGCAATCGGCTGATCTCGGCTGGCCCAAGGTTACGCAAGCAGCGATGGTGGAGCGAGCCCGCGACCGGGACACCCGGCAGGCCATGACGGCGTGATGCGGTCACGAGCAGGAGGCCAACGACCGGATGGGAGATTGCCTGGGGGCCGGTGCGGCAGCCCTGGCTAGTCGAGAACCGGCTGTAGGGGATCCGTGACATGACGCTGGGCGAGGACGCGGCCCGCCCGGATCATCGAAGGACCTGGCGGCGCTGTCTCTCTGACCTGGACGAACGCCGCGTCGAGGATCTGAGCAGGCTCGGAACGTTGAGCCGACCCAGAGATGATTAAATCTTTACCAAAAAACCCATATTTGCAGAGATTAGAAGTCCGGCGCGGAACGCTTGGTGCTGCGTGCCTCCTTTGACGCCGCCTCATCGGCGGCTGTTCGACGATCGGGAGCCTGCACTGACCTCAGGGAGAGACGCCGTGGACGCTGAAACACTCTTTGCCCAGCCAGTCTCCACCCCTGAGGCCACCGTCGACCGCGTCCGGCGGGATCTCCTGGCGGAGTGGGCCGGACTTGGACCTCCACCGCTGGAAATCACCCAGGCCGCTGAGGCGAGCGTTCGTGCGCTGTGGGACAGCAAGGTCAAGCTCTTTGTGCCGGTGCTGGCGTTACGCGCCGCCCGTTCGAGTCTAGGAAACACGTCGCTCCGTCGGGCACCCGCTCGGCGTGCCCTGCCCCCCGTGCCGGATCCGGCACTGATCTTTGCACTCGATCCTGAGCGCGAGGCGCTGGACATCACTGATGACAGCCTGGACGTTGCCGGCGACAGTCTTGACCTGTCCAGTGACATGCGCGTGTGAAGGGGAGGGGGTGGCCGACCGTCTGAAATGGCATCAGCACATGGACGCTCCCACGCCGGAGCCGAAGCGGTCAGAGCGCCCCTAATGGCGTTTTCGGGCAGAGCGCGTCGTAGCGCGGAAGTTCGATCATCTCTGAGTCGCGGAGCGGCTCAAGCGCTATCGTCGCCCTGCAGGAGCGGGAGATCGCACCGCGGGGGTCGTTCCCGTCCGCGTCACCACTTAACCCGAGAGGACGCTGAGCAGACGGCGGCCGATGGCCGAGCGGGGTGCGCGCGAGCGAAGTTCGCGGACATCCACTACCCGTGCCCCACATTGACGACAGTGGCGGAGGCGCCGACGCACAGGCCAAGCACCCGGTGTTCCCTCCACCATCTGATGCACGGTGACGAGGGTGCCGGTGGACTCGCAGCGAGGGCAAGCCGCGCGACGCAGGTGATGCAGACCACCAAGGGCAGCGGTCATGCCGCCGAAGGTCAACGCCATCCCGACGATCTCCACATTCGCCCCCTGTCCATCCCGGAGCGATCCAGCACCTACTCCTGCCGCTACCGTAGGTCAGATCGAACACCGGGTGGTTAAGGTGGTATTGCGACACGGGTTGGAGCAACGGTCAGGGCAAGGCCGAGGCGATGGCTCAGGTGCCCGCTCGTGACCGGCGAGCCTGACAACCCATGCCCTTGTCCATGCTGAGGGGTCACGACCAAGACCCTGGCGAGAAGGCTAGAGACGCGTAAGGGCTGGATCCGCATGCCTTGTCGTTGTGGCTCCTGGGAGTGGTATCATGGATAGGCATCACAGATCGCTGCCAGCTGGCCCGACGAAGAATACGCCCGCTGGTTGTCCATTTAAGCCGGTCCGCGCCGGCTCCCCGCCGGCGCCAGAACCGGGACTTCTCCGGGGAGGTGTGCCATGCCCGCATGCGCTATTCGCTATCGTCTCGACGGTCCAGGCCCTGCCACCTATCTCGTCGAGTGCGAAGGGATGTACCACCTCTTCACTCGCGGAGGCCTCGGTGCCGCGCTCCCGGCTCACCGCCTGCCGCTCCTGCTGAATAGCCGCGCCCAGCACTGGGTTCCGGCCAGCGGGGATATCAACCTCGGCGACCAGGCCGACTTCTCCGGGCCGCTCCTGGATCTTCATAGCTCGGCCGACTGGATGTCGCCGTCGTCGTAAGCCGAGAGCAGCGCGACTGATCCGACCTTCGCAAACCCAGGCCACATGACCCCAGCGCGGCCGGGGCAAACGCCCCGGCCGCGTCGTTTGATGCCGTTGTTGGGGAGAGTCTACTGGGCGCTCATCCCTGCCGCCTGCTCGCGCAGGTCGGCGAAGGCGGGCGTGCTCAGGTAGCGCTCGCCGGTGTCCGGAAGGACCACGACGATCAACTTGCCGCGGTTCTCCTCCCGCGCCGCGACCTCTCGCGCCGCGAACGCCGCCGCGCCGCAGGAGATACCTTTCAGCAGGCCCTCGGTTCGCATGAGTTCCCGCTGCGTCGCCATCGCTGTCTCGCTGTCGACGTGGATAATCTCGTCGTAGATCTCCCGGTCCAGGACCTGCGGCACGAAGTTGGCGCCAATGCCCTGAATCTTGTGGGAGCCGGGCTGGCCGCCAGCGAGAATCGGTGATTCTGCCGGCTCGACCGCGACGATTTTGATCTCCGGCTTCAGCGCTTTGAGCACCTGGCCGGCTCCGGTGATGGTGCCACCGGTGCCAACACCGCCGACCAGGATGTCGATCGCCCCGTCGGTGTCTTGCCAGAGCTCGACCGCGGTGGTCTGCCGGTGGATCTCAGGGTTCGCCGGGTTGTTGAACTGCTGCGGCATCCAGGCATTCGGCGTTTCGGCCAGAATCTGCTCCGCCTTCGCTACCGCCCCGGCCATGCCCTCCGCGGGAGGGGTCAGGACCAACTCGGCCCCAAAGCCAAGCAGCAGCACCCGCCGCTCCAGGCTCATGCTCTCGGGCATGGTCAGGACCAGCCGGTAACCGCGCGACGCTGCAACCCAGGCCAGGGCGATGCCCGTGTTGCCGCTGGTCGGCTCGACGATGGTCGTGACGCCCGGCTGGATCAACCCGCGCCGCTCGGCGTCGTCGATCATCGCCACGCCGATGCGGTCCTTCACGGAGAAGCCTGGGCTGAACGACTCCAGCTTGCCAACGAGGAGACCGGGGAGATCCTTCGCGAACCGGCCCAGCCGCACGAGCGGCGTATTCCCGATCAACTGCGTGGCATCCTCGGCGATGGCCGGGCGGGTGCGGCGAACGAGATCGTCCGGGCTGAGTGGCGCCTGAACGGGATTCGAGGCGAGGGTGGTGGCCATCAATAGTCCTTTCGCGGGAGCGACTGGTGCTCGGAGCGTGTTCTGAACCTATTGTAGAGTTTTTTATCAAGAATAGCAAGAGCCAGTCCGCCGCTTGTGCCGGCAGATGACCGGCCGCACCACGCCTCCGCTGTCCGATTCCGCTCGTCGAGCAGGAAACAGTGTGTGACGAGCTTCGGCCCGGAAAGTCGTGTTGTGTGGGCGGGCGGGGGGTATGCGGGCTCCAATTGTTCGCTTGGTCGTCCGTGACCGCCTGCTCGTGCTCAGCCCAGGAGGGGCTTCCTGGAGTGAGCCCGGTGATGCATCCCCGGGCACAGCGACTGACGCCGGAGGGAAGGACAACCCTCCGGACGGAGCTGGTATTACCCGTGGTCGAGCGCCGTTTGGCGCGCAAGCAGCGGTTCTGTGTTGGCATCTCCGTCCGACGCCGGGAGCCGTCCGGTCTCGCGCTGGTAGTCCGCTTCGCTGCCGATCCAGGTCGCGCCGTCCGCGTAGGACTCCTTCTTCCAGATTGGCACGATCTCCTTCAGGCGCTCGATGGCATACTGGCAGGCGGCGAAGGCCTCCCCCCGATGGGCGGAGGCGACAGCAATCACGACGCTGGCCTCGCCCACGCTCAGCAACCCGGTGCGGTGGACGATCGCGACCCGATCTAGGCCCCACCGCTCGCGGATCTCCTCGCCGATCCGAACCAGCATCTTCTCCGCGGCCGGCTCGTACGCCTCGTACTCCAGCGCCGTCACTGATTGCCCCCGCGCGTGATCGCGGACGGTGCCGGTAAAGGTCACGATCGCACCGGCCGCCGGCCCGGCGACGGCCGCCTCCACGGCACGGGCGTCGAGCGGCTCCGCCGTCACCCGGAACAAGCGGGCGTCGGACCCGCCGCTGACCGGGGGGATGAAGGCGACCTCGTCGCCCTCGGCCAGCGGATGGTCCGCATCAACGTACTCCTGGTTGACCATCAGCATGGTGGAGCGTTTCATCCCCGCGAGGCGGGGGTCCTCCCCGGCCACTTCGTCGAAGAGGGCACCGGCGGTGGTGGCGGGAGCGACCTCGCGCGCCTCCTCGGAGCGCCCCAGCGCCTCCCGCATCCCCGCGAAGTAGCGCAAGCTGACCCGCATCACTGCCCCTCGACCTTTCCGACCATCTGCTCCAAGTACGCGTCGAGCCTGGTGCTGGCGCCACGCCATGGTGACGTTTCACCCCGCTCGGCGAATCTACCATCGGCGGGAGCACCGGTGCCTGGGGCAGGAGTAACGGCTGGGAACGTGAGCGCCCCGGGCGGTGTCGTCCGAGGCGCTCAGCGGTCTGCGGCGAAGATCCCCGCTGGGTCTACTGGCCGCCGCTCAGGTGACGCTGAAGGTGGGTTCGCACCTGCTGTACGCTGTTCCGGTTGTTGTCCATCAGCGTCTGGAACAGGCCGGCGCACTCCTGGTCACCAGCCTGCTGCGCGTCCTGGAGGTACTTCTGCAGCGCCTCCTCGCCCTGGAGCAGGCTGCTCATTGTGGCAACGAGGTCGTACTCCAGGTTGCTCACTCCGTAGCGATCGGTGCCCTTGTCCGCCATGAGTCGTCCCTCCCGCGTCGTCCACGGACCGCACCGGCGCGGTCCCTTCCGTCGAGGGAGCAAGCCTCATGCCAGAGCCGCCCTCCAATCCTTCAGGGCCAACCGGCGCGGACGCAGCACGCCCCGGATCGGTCAGGACCGTCCGGGGCGCCTCTGGAAGCGAGCAGGTTTGCGGTTACTGGCCGCCACTCAACTGGCGCTGCAGCGCGCTGCGGAACTGCTGCGCCGAGGCCCGGTTGTTGTCCATGAGCGTGCGGAAGAGCGTGGCGCACTCGGAATCGCCCGCCTGCTCGGCGTCCTGGGCGTACTTGTGCAGGGCCTCCGAGCCCTGAAGCAGGTTGCTCAGCGTGGTGATGAGATCGTACTCGAGGTTGCTGACCCCGTACGTGTTTTGTCCGTCGGACATGCGTTGTCTCTCCCTCCGGTGATAGCGATCAGCGGTACCTTGTTGGCCGCCACTCCCGGGCGTGCAAGGCACATGCCATGCCGCATCAATCGCACAGACCGCATTCCCTGCAACGGCGTGCCGCGGGCGGCGGACGGCTCGGTCGTCGCTCGGGCTGGGAACTCGTCTGGCGGGCATTACGGCGAGGGGCCCCGCAGGTCAACCATGATCAAAGGTGCGTGTCGAACCAGTCGACGATGCGGCGCAGGCGCTCGATCCGGTGTGCCGGTTTGCCCGAGCGCGACAGGTTGTGGCTCTCGCCGGGGAAGCGGACAAAAACGACCTCCCGCCCCAGTCGCTTCAGGGCGACGAAGAGTTGCTCCGCTTGCTCGATCGGGCAGCGGTAATCCTCCTCGCTGTGCAGGATCAGCAGCGGCGCCGTGATCTTCTCGACGTAGGTGATCGGAGAGAGTGCCAAGTAACGCTCCCGCGCCGCCCAGGGCGGGCCGCCGAACTCGACGTCAAGGCTCACCACGGCGATGTCGTCCGTGCCGTAGAGGCTGACCAGGTTGGAGATCGAGCGCTGGGT
The DNA here is from genome assembly GCA_030446955.1 of Thermomicrobiales bacterium. Lineage (GTDB taxonomy): Bacteria > Chloroflexota > Chloroflexia > Thermomicrobiales > UBA6265 > LC2-1. The sequence goes on along the minus strand of JAUJMG010000065.1, from coordinate 2,915 downwards.
CACGCCGGCCCGAAAACGGTCGGTCTGGCCCAGGAGCCAGTTCGTCATGTAGCCGCCGTAAGAGCCGCCGGTGACCCCGAGCCGGGCTGGGTCGATCCCGCCCCCCGCAAGCGCGCGATCAATCACTGCCATCAGGTCCGGGGTGTCCTGCTCTCCCCAGGCGGCGTGGAGCGCCGAGGTGAAGGCTTCCCCGTAGCCGGTGCTGCCCCGCGGGTTGGCGTAGATCACGGCGTACCCGCGCGCCGCTAAGAGCTGAAGCTCGTGGAAGAACGATGTCCCGTACATCGTGTGCGGCCCGCCGTGAATCTGGAGGATCGCCGGAAGCGCCACCCCTTCTGCCGCCCTCGGCGGACGCAGGATCCAGCCCTGGACACGGTGCCCGCCCGCCCCCTCGACCCAGATCTCCTCCGGATTGGCGACGGCGATCTCTCGCAGCAGATCGGCGTTGAACGCGGTCAACGCCCGCTCCTGCTTGCCGTTCAGAGCGTGAATCTCGAAGGGCGTGACCGGATCGGAGACGGCGCAGACCAGCGTCTCCCCCGTCCCGGTGGCGTCGAAGGCGGCCACCCGGCGGGCGCCGGCGGTGAGCGGCGTCACGGCTCCATCCAGATCGACCCGGTGCACGTGGGTCGTCCCGCGGTCGCTGGCGAGGAAGAGAAGAGTGCTGCCGTCCGCGCTCCACCGCGGGCGCTGGGGCGGGAACTGGCCGATGTCCGAGATCGCCTGATCCCCCACGCCCCGGTCGAACCCCGCCGTCAGCGACCTCGGCTCCCCGCCGCCGGCCGGCAGCACCCACACCTCGTGGTTCGGGCCTTCCTGCCGCAGCTTGCGGTGGCCGGTGCAGGCGATCGTGGTCCCGTCCGGCGACCAGGTCGGCAGGTCGTAGAAGCCGCCGCCGTCGGTGAGGCGGCGGGGCGGTGAGCCGGGGACGACCGCCCAGAGATCGCGGGAGCGCTCCAGTTGCCAGCTGGGGTTGCGGTTCGCCGCGAACGCGAGCTCGCGCCCGGACGGCGACCAGGCGGGGGAGGAGTGCTCGAAGTCGCCGTCGGTCACCCGCTCCGGCTCGGCGCCCTCCCGGTCGACATCGACGATCCAAATGTGGCGGTGCTTGCCGCCCAGGAACCCCTCTCCGTCGAACTTGTAGCGGACCTCGGTGATGACCTTGACGTCGCTGCCGGGGTTGGGGTCCGGGGGCGTCAGCTTGCTGACGAATGCGACCCGATGTCCGTCCGGCGCCCAGACCGGATCCGAGACGGCGTTCTCCAGGTCGGTGACGCGGTGGGCCTCGCCGCCCCCGACCGGGATCACCCAGAGCTGCGGCGTCTCTGTGTCGCGGTCGGAGAGAAAGGCCAGCCTCGTCCCGTCCGGTGACCATCTGGGAGAGGTGTCCCGCTTGGCGCCCGAAGTGAGCTGGACGGAGGCGCCGCCCCCGACCGACACGCTCCAGATCGCGGAGCGGTAGGTGTCCGCCTCGGCGTCAATTGTTGTCACGGCGACGGCGACCCTCGCGCCGTCCGGCGAGAGCGCCGGTTCCCCGACCACCCTGATCCGGAACAGATCCTCCGCACTGATCGGCCGTCCATTCTGGTAACCAGCCCGGGCAGCCGGTGACCTCCCCCCGGGTCGGACACCATCCTCCGGTGTGCTGGGCGGCGGCTCAATCCCGTCTGCGCCCTTTGGCTCCTCCTTTGTGGCTGGATCCGCGTCAATCCTTGCCACCGGAGCTTGGCGCCGGGACTCGCCCCTGCCTTTGCTGCCCTTGCTGCGCTGCTTGTCCATGCGTTGCTCCTCGTGTCCTATCTCGAATCAGACACCGCCGCTCGGGATGACAGGCCAAGCTCGGACCGCTACCATCCCCATTCCGGGCCGGAGACGGATCGCCCGGTGCGGCATCAGGATCGCGCCGGCGGTCCCTGCTGTTCCGAATCCACCACCGGAGGGATCATACGTGACCGTCTCAGCCCCGGAGTTCCGCGTCCGCCCGGCCACCATGGATGATCTGGAGACCGTCCTCGCCCTGATCGAGGCCCACGACATCGCCGAATTCGGCCACCCTGACATCTCACTCGAGAACCTGCGTGATGAGTGGGAAGACCTCGACCTCGCTGAGGACAGCTTCCTCGCCGTGGCACCGGACGGCCAGGTCGTCGGCTACGCGACCGTTCGTAATCGCCGCAACTACGTCCAGATCGATTCGGACGGCTACGTCCACCCGGACCACTGGGGCCAGGGAGTCGGCGCGCTCCTCGTGCGGGTCACCGAGGAACGGGCTCGTCGCCTCGCGCCCTTGGCGCCGGAGGGCATCAAGGTTGTTTTGACCAATGCGGTCAACGGCGCGAACCGACCCGCCCGGGCGCTGCTCGAAGGCCAGGGCTACGCCGCGGCTCGACACTTCTGGCGGATGGTGATCGACCTGGATGCCCCTCCGGCGCCCGTGGCCTGGCCTGATGGCATCACTGTCCGGCCCTGTGCCTCCGAGGCGGACGAGCGGGCCGTGTTCTTTGCCACCGACGAAGCGTTCCACGACCACTGGGGCTACGTGCCTGAGACCTACGAGGAGTGGCGGCCCCGCCAGAGAGACGCCTCGGACACGAGCCTCTGGTTCCTGGCTGAAGAGGACGGCGAGACGGCCGCGGCGGCCCTCTGCACCTATTTCCTCGACATGGGCTGGGTGCGCCGGATCGGGGTGCGGCGCCGCTGGCGGCGGCGGGGGCTCGGCGAGGCCCTCCTGCGGCATGCCTTCGGGGAGTTCTACCGCCGGGGCACCCCCCGGATCGGCCTCGGCGTGGACGCCTCTAACCCGACCGGCGCCACCCGCCTCTACGAGAAGGCGGGCATGCGCGTCGTCCAGGAATACGCTCTCTACCAGAAGGAGCTGCGCCCGGGCCGGGACCCCGGCCCCGAGCGGGAGGAGT
>JAUJMG010000359.1 GCA_030446955.1 Thermomicrobiales bacterium | reverse complement strand
TTGCTGATCTCACGAGTCGTGTTGCCTTGACCCACCGCTCGGCCGAGTTGGGCTTCAACCCTCTCAAGAGCCGATGGCGCCCGTCGTTCGAAGACAGTGCGCCAAAGCTGGAGGTATGCGGCGCCAGCATCGTTCCAGATTGTGACAAGCCCCGCGTTGTCTGGCATCAGACGGGGCAAAAGGGTGAATCGCTCGTTGTTCTTGCCGTGGTAGGTGCTCAGTCTTACAAGGCCCTCCGCCGAGAGCTGTTGTGCCCACGCAGTCAAGCGCTCAAGCTTTGGTCGTTCCTCCGGTAGGGCAATGTCGAACATCGCGATGAAGTCGTCCGCTCCGTCGGCCAAGTATCCTTGCTCCGAAGGTGCGTGTGCCGGATTGGACGGCTCCTCAACGTTCCGGCGCTCCGGATCGACACGCTGCGGTACGAGGATCATCGAGCCACCGATGTCGTACTTCGACACGGTGATTAGATCGATCGTCAGGCGCTCTGCGACTACCTCAAGGAAGCCGACCAACTCCACAAGTTCCTTTGGTGCCCGGTCAAGAACGATGACGACCCGGAAACGGCCCGTCCGCAGCGCGTCGGCAACGCCAGCCTCGAATCGATCCCGGTCCGCACCGGCCTGCTCCGTCGCGCTCACAGCCCCCCAGAGGCTGTCAAACTTGCGGTCCCGCAGTTGACGCCCCAGCACCCCCCGTTCGAAGTCCTCGAGCGTCAACCCGTGGAGATATGCGGCGTACGCGAGCACCTGCGTGACCACCGCCCGACGGGATTCGGCGTTCGCTGCAAGCTTGATCTCAACGACCACGGGACGGCCACTCGTCTCGACAGCCAGGAGATCGGCATAGCCGTTTCCGACCGCGACCTCACGGCCGACGACGACGACACCCGGCGATCCCGAGAGGGGCAGTAGGCCGGGTGCCTCGTCAACAAGATCGTGAAGTTGCGCCTCGGCCTCAAAGGGTGACGGCGATGCGACCCGCCATCCACCACCGTCGTTCTCCCATATTGCTGCCATCATCCTCAGCGTACGAAGTCCGAGCCACCAGTGCACGCAGACGTTCGGCATCAGGGCTCGGGTTATGGCATCGGCCGCCGTGGTCGGCGTGGCCGGCGCCGCAGCTGGCAATAGGTAACGTCGAGGCGTCTCTTTGGCGCGTCTGGGGATATGGCGTGGCCAAGCGTTCACAGCTCGAGCCTTGGGACGATGCACTTCGACGGACCAGTCACCCCTCGCCCAGATGGTTCCGCAAGAGGGCTTTCAGCCACCGCCCTAAAAAAAGTGCCAAAGGGCCACCGAGTTTGGTGGCGGCGCCAAAGTCCGGCACAACCGAGCGCACGAGTAAAGCGCGGTCCACGGCACCGGCGATAACGCTCGTTCGATGGCGAAGGACAAGTGGCGAAGCTGGACCGCTCGGCCGGCGGGCTGAGATCACCGTTGCGTTAGTTGCGCCATCCACAGGTGTAGACGTTCTGAAGAGCAAGAGGCTGGTCTCGGTTTCGAGTAGTGCCTTGGCCGGCGAGTGGACTCCACGGAGGACCCCGCCAAGCTGGCTGGAACGGCGCGTCGGGACGCTGGTCAAGACTTGGACGTAGAAGGAACACTGTGTCTTCGTAGGAGCAGCTCACCGGGATACACCCTCGTCAAGCCAAAACACGGGCTGGCCCAGAGAAGACCTGACTACGGTGCCAACGAACGTGCGGGAGGGCCGGCAGCGCTTGGCCCGGTTGCGGTTCACGAAGTGGCCGCCCCAGGATGTCGTACACAAGCAGCTGGGCAGCCGGGCCACGTGCGACGAAGCGGGCCGAGACGGAAACGCTGTAGTCATCACCGAGCCCGACGACTCCACGATCCAGCAGCTTGTGATGGAACGAGCAGAGGCACAGCGCGTTGTCGACAGAGTCGGGCCCGTCGAACGCCCACCAGCGCACGTGAGCGGCGTCGAGAGCTACCGCCTCGGTGCCAAGGCGGCCGTCGTAGCCGCACATTGCGCACCGGTACTCGTAGGCCACGAGGACGGCGTCACGAAACTGCGGGTCACGTCGGCGCTGCGATGCGGCCTGTTCCGTGATCGCCTGCATCTCGACAACGTCAAGGCCGAGGCCGACTACAGCGCAGATCTCGGCGTGCAACGACTCAGGGAAGTTGGCGTCGAGCAGGAACCTCGCTGCCATGGCAAGGAGACGCGCATCTGTACGTAGCGCAGTCTCGAAGTCTGTGACAAGCCGGCCTGTGGCATCGGTGGCACGAAGCTGGCTTGAGCTGGCACCAGGGTCGTCAGGCCCCGATGACCTCCCGACCCATAGGCCGTCGCTCTGGAGATGGTGAAAGGGATAGGCGGGAGAGGTCTTGCCCCCGGGCGGTCCGAAGCTTCGGAGGAGTTCTGCCAGAACCGGCTCCGCCTCGCCGTAGGTGACCTCTGACGAGCCGGTTCGTGAAGGCGGCCGAATGCGTAGAGCAGCAAGAGCGGCTTGTGGGGAGCCGATTCCCGCCCCGAACCCACTGCCGGATGCCAGCGATGCGCTGCAGCCACGCTTCCGAGCTCGCCACGGCCCACCACGCTAGGCCGGTCTCAACCGGATGTGTGCCTAGCCATCAGGCGCGACAACTGGGAGCCGCTCAGCGATGGACCCCTCAATGGGTGTCGTCGCCGACTGAGGGAAGCGCCGGGGCGCGCGTGGCTCGATGTCGCTGTCGGTCGGTTTCGGATGCGAGACGAGGGGCGGGTGCGTCAAACGTGCACTGAACGTCCAGCCGGCCGGACACTTGCCGCCCCTCCTCCGCGCCCTGGATACCAAAAGGGGCTGCGCGCGGCGGTCGGTTTGGCAGTGGGAGGACACCTTGCGCTAGACCCCCTTTCCATGGGGCATAAACGAAACTATCGACGCAATCGCAAGTGAGCGACAAGCGATCACAGAGATGAAGCTCGACAAGGCCAACCGAAAACGACTCGACGAAATCGTCGGCAACCTAGAGGCCGGCGAATCACTCCGTTGGTTTTGCGTTGGCCAACAGCTTAAGAAGAAGAACGCGCAGGGCGAAAACACAATCGGCGTTCTTGCAGTCACAAATCGCCGATTGGTTTACTGTGGCAAGCTAATATTTAAATCGGAGGTCGAGTCCTTTCCATTGGACCGAGTAAACTCAGTGTCACAATCAAGCGGGATGATGCTGGCGGGTGTCACGGTGACTGGAGGCGGTTTTTCCTTTGATCTTCAACGGGTGAACAAAAAGGACGCAACGGAGGCAGTTCAAAGGATCAGGGCAGCCGTCGCCGACTACGCGGGCAAGTCGGCCGACAAGCAGCTAGGTCCGGCGGTTCGCTCCATAGCGGACGAGATCAGGGAGTTAGCGAAGTTGAGAGATGACGGCCTCCTCACCGAGGAGGAGTTTGCTATTCAGAAGGCCAGGCTGCTGGGCTAGGTGGAAACTGGTGCGAGGAGCGACCAGTAGAGTGCTGCGCCCATCGCTTTGAGCTGCGGGCCTCGTTGAGGGTGCTCCGCTCGGTCATGGGTGTCGGCGCGCTGCGGTCCCAGGGGAACGCAGCGCTTTCCAGGGCCAGCGAGGGCTTCAGGAACCATGATGTCGACGTGGATGCCATCAGGTCTGAGCCAACCACGGGATGCTCGCGAGCGGTAAAGCCATGCCCCGAGGAGGTCGGCCAGTAGGGGTCGTCGGCAAGGTCGGCCGGCGAGACGGTGAAGTCGACATCACTGGGTGTACTCGGCGACGGCGGGGCCGGCGTCGTCGGTGTGAGATAGACCGCCTGGGCGCTGACGAGCACGAGAGCGTTTCGGTGGTCGCCGAGCGCCTCGACGGCGTCGAGCAGCGCTGCACGGGTTTGGACGTAGAGCGAGTCAGGCACGCCAGGCGTCCTCGTTCCGGCGCATCCAATCGAGGAGCTCATTTCCCTCCGAGCGATCCCGCCCCGGTCCCGTAAGGAGGTCGACGGCGAGTTGCGATGCAGCGGCGATCCACAGCTCGTCGCGGACCGTGGAGCGATCGAAGACGACCGGGTCGTAAGGTTCGGCCATCAGCTAACCTCGACTACGAAGGTGGCGGTCGAGCCGCCGGGGCTTCGAGCGTCCACCGGGCGCGGGCTCGCTGGGCCCCTTGTCCGACCCGCGAGAGGATCGGAACGACCAACGGGGCGGGAGGGCGTCCGTCACGAGACGATCGACGGCTCGGAGCGTCTGCGCTTCGCTCGGCCTGTTGATGGCCACGGCCAACACCTCGTTCCAGACAACGCCGCCTGTTCCAGGAGTACAGGCGTTCCGGGCAATCCGGAACACCGAGGAATCCGGAACCCTTCTAACGTTTCTTCTAACGCATGGGCCGTCAGAGGACGTCAGGACCGGGATAAGGCACCACCGGACAGCACGCAAAACTGCAGGTCAACGGCACAATCCGGCATGAGGCGACACGAGCCGATATAGGCCCCAGACGCCTCATAACCCGAAGGTCGCGGCTTCAATCCCGCTTCCACCCACCAAGTAAAGCCGGCTCAGCGGCAAGGAGACCACCGAGCTGGAGCGCTTCTTGCTCAAGGCGGCCGACTCGCCACAGACGGCTCGCAGCAGTAGGTGCCCTCCTCGTCCGCCGCTACGAAGTGGCCGAGGCCTCCCCGGGGCGAGCTCGCCCGTTCGCCGAGGACGCTCGAGAC
>JAUJMG010000358.1:2952-4669 GCA_030446955.1 Thermomicrobiales bacterium | reverse complement strand
TCGTGGGGGCCGAGCCAGGCGATGAGGGCGAGTCCGGCTACGAGCAAGGCCGCGGCGAATGCCAGGGCCGGTCTGTCACCGGCATTACGCGTGGGCCACATCCACCAAGCCGAGGCCGGAACGTCGCGCAGGAGACCGATGCAGACGGCCACCGCACACGCGAGGGAGGGCAGCCAACCGGCCGCTGGGCCAAGAAAACGGGCGCCAAGAAGGGCGATTCCCGCGTACGCGGCGGCGTCCCGGAGGAGGATCCCGATCGTGCCGGGGAGTGGCTCCGTCGCGCCGGAGAGAACGAGGAGCAGACCGATCCAGAGCAGCAACCCCCCCAGGTGTCCGGCGCGAAGGAGCGGAACGGACCGGCTGGCGGTGCGTTCGGCCTCTCCGAAGGGCGCCTGCGCGGACATGGCGAGGACGACGGCCGGGACCACCGGCGCGAAGACCGCGAGGTAGCGGGTCAGGCCGACCCGGTCCGTCTGGGCGAAACCGATCCAGGTGGCGAGGGCCGCTGCCAGGATGATGAGGAGCGCGAGACCGCTCTGCCGGGAGCGGAGAAAGAGGACGGCGAGGCGCAGCGTCACGGCAGATCGTCCAGCGCGAGGCTGCCCGCCCGGAGGTCGGCCCAGTTCGATTCGAGCCAAGCCCGCTGGGCTACGGGATCGAGGGCGGCGAAGCGGGCGACGGCGGCGTCGATGGCGGACCGATCGCGTGCCGACGCATCGGCGTTGGCACCTGACGGATGACCGCCAAACGCCCCCAGGGAGCGATCCGCGGCCGCAAGAACATCCTCAAGGCGACCATCGAACCCTGCCCGGTCCATGAGCCAGATGGCCATTGCCGCTTGGGCGTCCCCCAGACCAGCGGCTCTGCTTCCGAGGGTCGAGGTGTCCCAGACGAGATCGACCACGACGGTCTGGGCGGTCACATCTGGCCGCACACCGACATCAGCCTCAATCGGAAAGGTCCGCATCGTCCCATCCGGAGCCGGATGCACATCGCGAGATGGGCGACCGCGGTCGACCGCTTGTTCGACGCGACGTGGAACTCCTGGCACACCGATCAGGGGCGCCATGACCCTGTCCACGACCTCGGCCGTCGTTTCGAGGGCCGATTCGTAGGCCGGATGAAGGCAGACCTCGACGCTCCCAGGGTGCTGGACACAGGTTGGGACGTACGGGATCTCGGCGCCCTGGTGGAACCCAACGGCCATCAGGGACGCAACACCAAGCCCGGTCGTGGCCAAGGCCGCCGTCAACCCCGCCCAGGCGATGGGCGTGGCACGGCGCAGCAGCGCGAGCTCGGAGAGCGCACCGGCCGCGATGCCGAAGAGCATGAGCGCCTGCCTCCCGGCGATGTCCGGCCAGGGCCTGAAAAAGACCGGGTAGGCGACTTCCTCGGTGACCGCCAAGGGCGTGAGGTAGAGGAGCGTCGAGGGAACCAGGAGGCCGGTCTCGCTCGACCTGGTGTACGGCGCGGCGGTCGGGACGGCGAGGGCCAGGAAAATGCCGACCGCGACGAGGGGTGGTGCGAAGCGGCTGGGGACGATGATCCCGGCGACGAAGCCGATGGCTGCGCCCGCGAGGAGCGTGAAGAGGCCGACCGCGATCGGCGGAAGCAAGGGGCCACCCCAGGTCGCATCCCGGACCGCGACCACACCAAGATACGTTGCCACCGCGAGGCAGGCGACAAGCGTCCAGGTCGTGCTCGCCCCGAGCCCGGC
>JAUJMG010000358.1:0-2852 GCA_030446955.1 Thermomicrobiales bacterium | reverse complement strand
GGGCCGCGAACCAGGCGAGGAGCACCAGGAAGGGGAAGCACCAGAGTCCGGCCGAGCGACGGGTTTCGATCCAGAAGAGGCGCAGCGTCGCGGTCCCCGTCATGCTCGTGCCTCCGCGAGCACCCGGCTGTAGCCGCGCTCCAGCGGGGAGTCGCCGACGGCGTGACCGGTGCCGAGACTGGTCAAGTGGTCCGGGGTGCCCTGGAAGACAATGCGGCCGGCGTCCATGAGCGCGACGGTCGAGCAGGCGGCGGCGACGTCTTCGACCAGGTGGGTGCTGACGATGACGACGCCGTGCTCGCCGATCTCGCGGAGGAGGGTGCGGAAGCCGACGCGCTGCTCCGGGTCCAGCCCGGCGGTCGGCTCGTCCAGCAGGAGCAGGTCGGGTTCGTTCACAACAGCCTGGGCGATACCGACCCGGCGCACCATGCCGCCGGAGAGCGTCTTCAGTTTCGAACGGGCGCGGTCGGAGAGGCCGACCCGCTCGATTGCGTGGGCGACGGCCCGGTTGACGTCGGACGACGGCATCTCCTTCAGGAGGGCGAAGTACTCGACGAACTCGGCGACGGTGAAATTCGGGTAGTAGCCGAGGGATTGAGGCAGGTAGCCGAGGCGGCGACGCAATTGCCGCCGCTGGTCCGACTGGGTCGGGTCGAGGCCGAGCAGACGCAGGGTGCCGCCCGAGGGAGGGATGATCGTGGCGAGGGTGCGGAGGAGGGTCGTCTTGCCGGCGCCGTTCGGCCCGAGGAGGCCAAAGACGCCGGGGGCGAGGGCGAGGTCGACGCCTTTGAGGGCGTCGGTCCGCCCGAATCGTTGGGTCAAACTTCGGGCCCGAACGCTCACATTGGCGTTCCCGTTGCCCTTGCCGGCTACGGCCATCGTGCCACCTCGTTTCGTGTTCCTCCGGTCGCCAGCAGCGCCAGGGCTATGCACCCGAGGGTGCCGACCAGATACAGCGGAATCAGGGGGCCTGGGTCGACCGCGGAGGCGATCTCCCTGGTTTCGGCTGCGCGGGCCAAGATGATGGCCATCCATGCGCCGAGCGCCGCCGAGACGCCAGTACCCGGGGAGCGGGTCAGGGTGGCAATGGCGAGGGCGAGGGCGGCAATCGCCGTCATCGGGACCAACCAGGCGAAGGTCACCCCGCGGGCGGGGGCCGCGACGAGGGAGGCCAGCAGTCCCAACCCAGCATTGATCACGAAGACGGCGAGGCCACGGGACAGGAGGACCATCCGGTCGCTGATCGCCATGGATTGGCTCAGCTCGAAGGCGGGATCGACGCCGGGGCCGTACGCGTAGGCGATGCCGGCGGCGGCCAATGCGGGAGCCAGCACGGGAACCCACGGGATGCCGGTGACGCGGCTGGTGACGACGCCGAGGGCGAGCACCGTGGCGCTGGCCATGAGCCAGGAGAGCACGAGCGACGGGGTCGCCGTGAGCGCCCGCGCCAGGCCGGGGGCGCGCAGGAGCCGCGCCGCGAACCGCTCCACCGGACCGATCCGGCGCGCCCAGACCTCGCCGGCAACGCCGGACCAGACCCGGTCGAGGTCGACGCCGAGGCGCGCGAGGTCGGACCGGGATGGCACGTCGAGACGGGGATCTTGTCGTGAGGCGGGGGGAGGCTGATTGTGGTGTGCCATGCTATCCCTGCTCGCCGAGGAGGACCGTCCGCAGCCGCTTGCGGACGGTGAAGAGCCGGCTCTTGACCGTTCCGGGCGGAAGGCCCAGGGTCCGTGCCACCTCCGCCACCGGCCGTTCTTCGTCGTAGATCATCCGCACCAACTCCCGTTGTTCACTCCCGGCGGGTCCCAGTGATCGGAGGGCGGCGGCGAGGTCCACGTTCCGGATGGCAGCCGCGGCGGGATCGCCGTCCGCCGACGGGAGCTCCTCGCCGAGCTCGACCGGGGAGAGCTCACGAGCGCGGGTCCAGAGGGCTGCCTGGCGGCGGGCAATGCCCCAGATCCAGGCCCCGGCTGCGCCTTTGCCGGAGTAGCGGTCACTGCCGCGCCAGACGGCGACGAAGGTCTCCTGCACCACGTCCTCCACCGCATCGGCGGGCAGCACCCGCCGGAGCCGCGCCGCAATCCAGGGCGCGTGCCGATCGAACAACTCTCGAAGGGCGGCGTCATCGTCGCCACGCATGGCGGCGATCAGGGTTGCGTCATCCATCTCTATTCAGTCTGTTGCATTGGGAGCGGGTTTGGTTCACTCGGATTTCGGGATCCGTTGAGGATGGCGCGTCGCAACCTGTCCCTCAGGGCCAGCCCGAGCCAGCCGAACGCTCCGCGGTGGGCACGTGGGCCTCCGAGCGGGAAGGGCGAGGCCCCGGCGACATCGCGGCGCAGGGGGTCGAAGACCTCGCACACGGCGCGGCGGCGTCGCGGGCGTCTTCACGCGGCGTCATGGAAGGGGTGACGAGGGCCTCGCGCCGTCGGTCGCGTCGGGCGGGGCGAGGCGACTCTGGTTTCCCTGTCCCGATGGTCTTGGGTGCATGACAGAGGCTGAGGCGGTGGGACACGGAACTGCCAGGGGGACGAGGGCCGGAGATGCGAGCGCCGGGCCACGCCTCGACGGGGTGGCCCGGCGCCCGCTCGTGGCGACGCCCCCTAATCGTCGCCGGTGGGTCGCTCTGCTGGGGGCGGCGGAACTGAGACCGCGGCAGCGGTGAGGGGAGCGCGAGCGACCTCTCGCGCGGCAGCTGGAGCGGATGGCCGCCCCCCGCGGCCGTCGCCGCTCGCGTTGGCGCCCAGCATGTTGCCCAACAGGTCGATCGGAAGCGGGAAGACGACGGTCGTGTTCTTCTCGACGCCGATCTCGGTCAACGTTTGCAGGTAGCGGAGCTGGATGGTGAC
>JAUJMG010000064.1 GCA_030446955.1 Thermomicrobiales bacterium | reverse complement strand
GGCGACGAGATCGTCTCCACCACCAGCCTCTACGGCGGCACCTACAACCTCTTCGCCCACACCCTGCCGAACCTGGGGATCACGGTCAAGTTCGCCGAGCGCACCCCGGAGTCGATCCGGGCCGCGATCACCGACAAGACCAAGGCCGTCTACTCCGAGACGGTCGGCAATCCGAACCTGCACACCCTCGACATCGAAGCGGTGGCGGAGGTGGCGCACGCGGCCGGGGTGCCGCTGATCATCGACAACACCCTGCCCTCCCCCTACCTGGTGCAGCCGATCAAGCACGGCGCCGACATCGTGATCCACTCCCTGACCAAGTTCATCGGCGGCCACGGCACCTCCATCGGCGGCATCGTGGTCGACGGCGGCACCTTCGACTGGAAGGCCTCCGGCCTCTTCCCGCAGTTCACCCAGCCGGACCCGAGCTACCACGGCCTGGTCTTCGCGGACGTCTTCAGCGAGGCCAACTTCGGCGCCAACATCGCCTACATCATCAAGCTCCGGGTCCAGGGCCTACGCGATGTCGGCGCCGCGCTGAGCCCCTTCAATTCCTTCCTCTTCCTGCAGGGCGTGGAGACGCTGCCCCTCCGGATGGAGCGCCACAGCCAGAACGCGATGCAGATCGCCCGCTTCCTGGGCGAGCACCCGAAGGTCTCCTGGGTCAACTACCCCGGCCTGCCGGGCAGCGAGAGCTACCAGACCGCGGTCAAGTACCACCGCAACGGCCTCTTCGGCGCCATCCTCGGCTTCGGCATCAAGGGCGGGCTGGAAGCCGGGCGCACCTTCATCGACTCGCTCAAGGTCTTCTCCCACCTCGCCAACGTCGGCGACGCCAAGAGCCTGGTCATCCATCCGGCGACCACGACCCACTCCCAGCTCGACGAGAACGCCCAGCAGCTCACCGGCGTCAGCCCGGACTACGTCCGCCTCTCCGTCGGCCTGGAGACCGTCGGCGACCTGATCGCCGACCTGGAGCAGGCCCTCGACAAGACGTAGGGCGCCAGACGCCAGACGCCAGACGCCAGTCGAGGAGTCGGGGAGTCGGGGAGTAGTTCTCGACTCGCTCGACTCGCTCGACTTCCCGACTCGGGTCAGCCGGCTTTAGCCGGGTTCGTGGTGTGAGCGCGGGGATTGATCCCCGCCTCAGGGAGCGCGAACGAACGCCTCTGATACCGCCGCTTGGAGAAAAACTCCCCTCTCCCGAACTCGGGAGAGGGGTCGGGGGTGAGGGCTAGACCTACGTCCCCGCCTGCCCCGACGCAACCACCACCACCGCCGGCAGCTCGACCCGGCCGTCAACTTCATTCCGCCGGAAGGTGGCGAGGACGGCCGCGCTGGCCTCCTCCCGCCGCTCCGCCGGCACCTTGTCGAGGGTGTCGGTCATCTCCAGCCAGAAGGCGCGCAGCATCTCCGCGGGACCGGGCCAGGTCAGGGTCAGGTCGTGCGTCGCTTCGCGCACGTCCGCAAACCCCGCCTCCCTCAGCGCCCCGGCCAGCGCGCCCGGCTTGGCGAACCGGAAGGCCCCCGGGGCGCCGATCTCCGGCGTCGGCAGATCCGCGAAGGTGGCGAGCACGCCTGCGAAACCGGAAAAGAAAAGGTTGCGGTCGGACGGCCCCCAGACGGTGAACGTTGCCCGCCCGCCCGGCCGCAGCACCCTCCGGATCTCCCCCAGCGCCCGGCCGACGTCCGGGAAGAACATCACCCCGAACCGGCAGGTGACCGCGTCGAAGGCACCGTCCGGGTAGGGCAGCGCCTCGGCGTCCGCCGGCTCGAAGTCGGCGATGGTGACCCCTGCGGCGCGCGCCTGCTCCGCCGCCACGGCCACCATCGCCGGCGAAAAATCGGTGCCGGTGACGTGTCCGCTGGGGCCGACCAACCCGGCGAGGGTCAGGGCTGGCTCCCCGCTCCCCCCCGCCAAATCCAGCACCCGCATCCCTGGCGCGATTCCCGCTGCCTGGACGATCAGGTCCGTCACGGGGCGAAACAGCCCGGCCGCGAGCTGCGGGTGCCAGCGCCGCCAGACCTCGGCCATCTCAGCCGGGGTCCAGTGGTCAGTGTTCTCGCTCCGCCATCGCTCCAGCGTTGGCACATCAACCGCCACGCCCGCTCCTCCCCTCTCGACCGGCGACGCGGCGCCCTACGAGGAGCCGCGGCTGGTCGTCTGCCCGGCGCCGCTCGCGGCTTCAGCGGCTCCTCCGGCGGGCGTCGGCGCCTGCGTCCCGGCCGCCGCGTCGGGCTGGGCCTGAGCCGGAGCCTGGGCTTGGGCGGGCGCGGGGGCCGGAACCAGCCACTCCCCGCGGAACCACTGGGACTGCCAGGGGATGGCAACCCGGTTCTTGTGACCGCGGAAGTTGACGAGGTATTGGACCAAGCCCAGCGTGCTGCGCGGGTCGACCTCGACGACCGTGCCCACGGCGCCGTCAAACCGGGCCTCCGGGTAGGTGCTGAAGAGCACGCTCACCCCGACCACTCCGCGCTTGTTCGGGCCCTTCGGCATCGAGACCCGCACCGTGTCGCCGACCGCGAACCGTGCCATCGCCGTGTCCCCCCGTCCCGCCTGGGCTGGGCGGCTCCGTTGCCTCGGATCACGCCCGCCCGCATCGTCTGCCGTCGCGGGAGTATAGCCGAGGTTGCCCGGGCACCGATCACCCAGCGCCCTCGGCATGATGCAGGCGCGCATCCTCGGATGCGGGTGCCTGGGGTACGAGAGAATCAAGGCCGGAATCAACATATTAAACTATATGTTGACAAAATTGAGCCGAGGATCTAGATTATCAAGCATCGAGTCCTGGCCGGCGTGGACCGGCCGGGCGTCCCAGGAGGTTCTACAGTGACGATTCCTTCGGTCATTGGGCGGTGTCCGGTCTGCGGCGATGAGCTCGCCGTAACCCGGCTCCACTGTGGCAACTGCGACACGGCGCTGGAAGGCCGCTTCCGGCTCGGCCGCTTTCAGCGCCTCTCCGCCGACCAGCTTCAATTCCTTGAGGTCTTCGTCAAGAACCGGGGGATCATCAAGGACGTCGAAGCGGAGCTGGGCATCTCCTACCCGACGGTCCGCGCCCGTCTGGATGACGCACTGCGGGCGATGGGCTTCATCGCCGGCGGCGAGGACGCCCCCCGCCCCCGCCAAGCCCAGGCCCAGGCCCGCGAGGAGCGGCGCCAGATCCTGGAGGCGCTGCGGGAGAAGCAGGTCACGGCCGATGAGGCCGCCCGCCGCCTCGCCGCCTTAGCCGAGCGCGGCTAACCCACCAGCCCGTTGGAGCAGAGGAGGTCCCACGCCATGACCGAGCCATCCGTCTCCCGATCCCACCGTGACGCGGTGGCAGAGGAGCGCCTGGAAATTCTTCGCCTGCTGGAAACGGGTACCGTCACCGCCGAGGAGGCCTCCCGCCTCCTGGACGCCCTGGATCGCGGCAACCAGTCGCCTGGTCCGCGGGATGCCCCCACCGGGCCGATCGGGATGCGAGCCCGGCAGGTCCGTGTCCGGATCACCGAAACCGACAGTGGCCGCGCCACCCTCAACCTCGCCCTCCCGCTCGGTCTCATCGACGCCGGTCTCGGGATTGCCCGGCGGTTTGCCCCCGACCGGATGCTCGATGCCGAAACGATCCGGGAGGCGATGACCACCGGCTTCCGCGGCTCCCTCCTGGACGTCGACGACGGGGACGAGCGGGTCGAGATCCTGGTCGAGTAGGCCAGGAGCAGCGCGAGACGCCCCACCGACACGTCGAGCAAAGACGCCACCCCAATCGGGAAGGACGAATCCCGAGCGGCCACCGCCGCATCGGGACACGGGAGACGAACCATGCCGCACAAAGAAACCGAGGATCAGCACGAGATGTCCGAACCGACAGATCAGGAGACTCGCATCCCCCTCGCGCCCGACCGCCCGCTTGAGCTGGAGGTCCGCAACCCGAACGGGAACGTGCAGATCCGGGCGACGGAGCGAGCAGACGTGCTGGTCCGCTCGTCCAAACAGGGACGCCACGGCTCCCGCCGCTTCACCGACGCATCCCTGATGGTCCGGGTCGAAGACGACCACCGGATCGAGGTCCGTCCACACCTCCGCTCGGGCAGCATTGGCTGGTCGGGGCTCGGCTTCGGGCGCAAGCGGGGCAAGCGGGATGATCCGGACACAACCGACCGTCCATCCATCGAGTTAGACCTCGACAGCCTCAAAGGGGCTCTGGGCGGCAACGGCGTCCGCTACGATCTGGATATCGAGATCCCCCGCCACCATCCCTCGACCACGAGCGACCGGCCGGTGGTGCGGGTGCGGACCGCGTCCGGCGACGTGCATATGGTGGACGTGACGGGTGACCTGAACGTGGCAACCGCCTCCGGCGACGCCCGGTTGGTCGGGATCGCCGGGGACCTCGCGGTCCACACCGCCAGCGGGGACGTGCTGACGGAGCGGCTCGCGGGCGGTCTCACGGCCCGCACCGCCAGCGGCGATCTCCGTGTCCGCGACGCCGAACTGGAGCGCTTCACCCTCGGCTCCGCCAGCGGCGATCTCTCGCTCGACGCGGCCCTGACCGGCGCCGGCCCCTACCGCGTCGAGACCGTCAGCGGCGACGTCGAACTCCTGCTCGGCCTTCCGCCGTCGGCTGCCGCCGGGACCGAGGAGATCGCCGCGACCCTGACCTACCAGTCCGTCTCTGGCGACGCCTCCGTGGAGCCGCCCTTCCGCAAAACAGAGCGCCGCACCTGGCGGATCGGCGACGAGAGCGGGGACGGCCCCCGGATCGCCGTCAAATCCGTCAGCGGCGACCTCCACGCCCGCGCTCGCCAGGCACCGCCACTGGGTGCGTCGCGAACCGCCGAAGCCATCGAGAGCACCCCAACGGGCTGGTCCGTCGCGCCGGATCAGCCGACCCAACCCCTACATCCTGTCCCACCCGTTCCCCTGACTCCACCCGTCCCACCCGTCCTCTCAGCGCCGCCTGTCCCGCCGGTTCCGCCAGTGCCACCGGTGCCGCCTGTCGCCGCGCCGGACTGGTCGGCTGGCGAATCTGCGGCCGCGGTTGAACCGAGTCAGGCCGCCGATATCGACTCTTCGAATCGGGAAGCGGCCCGTCTCGCCGTTCTTGAAGCCCTGGAGCGGGGCGAGTTGGACGTCGAGGAGGCGCTCGACCACCTGGATGCCCTCGGCGTCGAGACCGAGACCGGCGCGGAGGTCACGCCGGAGCGTTAGCGAGGCGACCCGCCACCCACCCACCACCCGAGTCGTCGTGGATCAGAAGCAGCCCCCGGCCGATGCGGTCGGGGGAAGGAGGATCGTCGTGTTCAAAACACCCTGGGAGATGGAGCACCTGGCTCGCGACCGCATGGAGCAACTCGCGCCGCATGGCCGCCAACCCCATCCCGTTACCACCTGCCACGTCGTGCCCGGCCCTGACCGGCCGCTGGCCCGGATGCGCCGCTGCTGCGGCCGAGGTCTGATCGCCGCCGGGGAGCGCCTCGCCGGCTCCGAGCCCCGCGCCCTGCAACCGCTGCCAACCGGCTCCGTCCGGCTCGGTCGACCGGGCTGATCCGTTGCGTCCGCTTCCCGTGACAACGAGCGCGGGAATCGCCGCGGAGGGCGCTGCCATCCGGCGTCGCCTTCCGGTCGCGGCCCTGCTGGCGGCGAACACGATCTCGCTGGCCGGGAACGCGATCACCGCGCTCGCGATCCCCTGGTACGTTCTGGAGACCACGGGCAGCGCGGCCCGGGTTGGGCTGGTCGGGTTCTGCGCGGCGCTACCGGCCGTGCTGGCCGCCTTCTTCGGCGGCGCGGTCGTCGACCGGCTCGGCTTCAAGCGGAGCAGCATCGCTTCCGACCTCCTGAGCGGCGTCACGGTGGCGCTGGTCCCGCTGCTCCATCAGACGGTCGGACTCCCGTTCGGCGGCCTGCTCGGGCTCGTCTTCCTCGGGGCACTGCTGGATGCGCCCGGTGTCACTGCCCGCCAAGCCCTCTTTCCCGACCTGGTCGGGCTGGCCGGGATGCGGCTGGAGGGGGCCAACGCCGCCTACCAGACGGTCCAGCGCCTGTCGCAGTTCCTCGGCCCGGCGCTCGCCGGCATCCTGATCGCGCTCCTTGGCGCGAGCAACGTCCTCTGGCTGGATGCAGCCACCTTCGCCGTCTCGGCAGGGCTGATCGCGGCGTCTGTGCCGGGCACGCGATCTGATCCGGCGCGGGGCGCTGACGCGCCCGGTCGCGCGCAGGCGGGGAGCCGCTACCTGGCGGAGACCCTGGCCGAGCTCCGTTTCCTCTGGCAGGACCGGCTGCTGCGCACCCTCGCCATGGCGGTGGCAGTGACGAACGCGCTGGATGCGCCGCTCTTCACGGTGGCGGTGCCGGTCTACGCGCGGGATGTCTTCGGCAGCGCGACCGCGCTGGGGTTGATGGAGGCCGGTTTCGGGGCTGGGGCGGTGACGGGTGCCCTCGCATTCGCCGGTGTTGGTCACCGCCTGCCGCGGCGGCCGGCCTTCGTCGCCGGCTTCGCCCTGCTGAGCCTGCCGCTCTGGATCCTTGCGACCGCCCCGTCCCTGCCGGTCGCCGTGGTCGCGAACGCCCTCGTCGGCCTCGTCGCCGGCCCCATCAACCCGATCCTGATGACCGTCCGCCAGGAGCGGGTCCCGGCGGCGATGCGCGGGCGCGTCTTCGGCACCTTCACCGCCATCGCGCTGGTCGCCATGCCCG
Organism: Thermomicrobiales bacterium; assembly: GCA_030446955.1. Classification (GTDB taxonomy): domain Bacteria; phylum Chloroflexota; class Chloroflexia; order Thermomicrobiales; family UBA6265; genus LC2-1. The sequence goes on along the minus strand of JAUJMG010000064.1, from coordinate 8,767 downwards.
CAGGAATACTGCTCGGTGGCCTCGTGGTCGAGCGCGCCGGGTTTGCCGCGACCATAGCTGTCATCGCCGGCGGCTACCTGCTCGCCAGCGGCGCCATGCTGCTGGCCCCCGTCCTCCGGGACATGGATCGGCCCCGCTCCTGACGACCAGGCAGGGACGACTCCATGTGCCTGACCCATGAGCCCAACCAACAAACCGGGCGACGCGCGGACTTTGGCGGTCGGGTAGGATCGGTTCAGCGTCGGCCGCATCTGGGCGAGGCACGCCCCGCCCCGAGCAGTCCTGGCATGATGACCCACAGGAGAGACCGGATGGAACGGTGCGCGCGCGAGGATCCTCCTGCCGCGGCGGCCGAAAAGCCGATGCTGGAAGCGTTCCTGGATTGGCAGCGCGCCACCCTGCTCTGCAAGCTGGACGGGCTCAACGACGAGGAGTTGCGACGCCCGCACGAGCCCTCCGGCCTCACCCTGCTCGGGATCGTCAAGCACCTCGCCGACGTGGAACGCTCCTGGTTCCGGGAAGTCTTCGCGGGCGAAGACCTTTCCGCGGAGTGGGATCCGAACGACCGCAACCGCTACTGGCGGATCGAACCCGACGAGACGACGGACCAGATCCTCGCCTTCTACCGGGAAGAAGTCGAGCGCGCCCGGGCGGTCGTCCGGGACGCCGACCTGGACGCCCCCGCGCGCAGTCCCGGGCCGGGTCAGGCCGGGCTGATGCTGCGCTGGATCGTGGTCCACATGATCGAGGAGACGGCCCGCCACGTTGGCCACGCCGACCTGATGCGAGAGGCGATCGACGGGCAGACGGGCGAGTAACGGGCGGTTCCGACAGAGGGGTAGGCCGCCCGCGAGGGCGAATTGACGGCGGAGCAGGCGGCCCACGTTGGGCGGCGGTCCAGCCCCCTGTGCCGCCGTTACACGGCCTCCGGGCTCTCGGTGCGGATCTCTGCGTGGCGGGCCTGGCGAAGCACCTCCTCAAGCTGAGGCAGGTGGCCACAGGCGTGGGCGAGGCTGAGGAGCAGCCGCATCGGGCCGTTGAGGGGGCCGAGCGACGGGAACGGCGTGTAGGTGTTCTCCAGGTGCGGCTCGTCGGGCCAGGTTTCGAGAAAAGCGCGGCACATGCGCCGGCTCTCGCCCAGGCGCCGCCGAACCGCCTCCCCAGAGGTCAGCGTTTCCCAGGGAACCTCGTAGCGAGGCCGGCCGGTCATCTGGACACCCCGGGCCAAGGTCGAGGCGGCGGCGGATGTCTCCTCCAGTCCCGCAGTCACGTGGGCGACGATGTGGCCGACCGTCCAGCCCCGACCCTCCTCCGAGTCGGTCGCCTTCGGGTCGTCGGGGAGGAAGACCACCTCGGCGTCGCCTGCTCCGGCAAGCGCGGCATCCAGCGCATCGAAGATCTCGTCCAGCAGCCGGGCCAGGTCGGAACGGCCGACCCCACGGGCAACATCCGCCAGCGCGACACGGTCGGAGAACAGGACGTCCGCCGGGGGCAGGTCGGTAAGTTGCATCAGGTTCTCCTGCATGCTGATTCCATTGCCTCACACGACTGGGGACAACCAGGGCCCATTTGGGCCTCAGATAGTGACTTGACACCTCGTGGAGCAGGGAAAGCGGCACATTCGGGAGCCGACCATACCCGTGTTGGGCCGGACGGAACGGCGCTACCTGGAATGCGGACGTCCGGCGAGCATCATCCGCCCACCTCGTCCATCTCCGGGTGGCTGGGATCGACACGCCACTCCTCGTCGGGCTCGACGGGCAGGACGGCACCGTCCGGTAAGTGAAGGTCGTAATGCTGTCCGTCGGCTCCTAGCACGAGGAGATGGTCCGGGTCGTCCCGGTGCTCGCCGACGACGGCGAAGACGGTAGTAGGCATGGCGGGGGCTCCCGGGAACGCGGTCGGCCGTTCCATGGCGCTTCCCATGCAGAGCCGGTGCCAGCGCGAAGCGCTCGGTCGCGCGCCTCACGCTCCCGAGGTTGACGAATTGGGAAGGCACGACGGATATCCCTGGGAGCAGACCGAGCAGGTTAGGGGAAGCGGTATCTCGGTCGCTGCTTCCGCAGATGCAGGCGCGGCGGGGTAGTGACCACCCCACCGCGCTTCAACTCACCAACCAGCGTGGGTCAGGAGGGATAAATCCCCAAGGACATACCGTCAAGCACGTTCCACATCGGGAGAAAGGTGTCCCAGGCGTAGTACCCGTAGCCGCCGGTGGCCGGATCCGACACGTAGACGCCGCCCGCGTCGTAGCCGTAGGCCACGATCACGTGCATCCCGGCCGCCACGGTGTACTCCCCGGCGTCCGCGTAGGTCACCGCGGTGTCGCCCCAGAAGCCGAGCCAGACCAGGGTCGGCACCCCGCGGTCGAGGCGTCCGGTCAGCGCGGCGGCGTCGCCCGCGCCGTAGAAGATGTCCGCCGCGAACCCGTTGGCGTTCAGGATCGGAGCCAGCGCCTCCGGGTAAATCCCGTAGTCGTCCGTGTTGCCCCACCAACCGTCGATGTTCCCGCGGTAACCCCAGTGCGGGTTGGGAGACTGGGGAACGTTCTCCCAGAAGACCCATTCTGGCACCCCGGCCCCGAACGCGCTCGTGGCGATGAAGGCCGCCGCATACTCGCAGCTCAGATTGCGCTGCTGGACGTAGGTGCCGACACCGGGCACGAAGACGCCGGAGGGCGTCGCGGCTCCCGTCTCCGCCCCATCGTCGCGGGAGGGCGGGATCAGCAGGCGTTGCCCGACCCGAAGGTCGTTCGGATCGTCCAGGCCGTTGAACGAGGCCACCGCCTCCGGCGCCAGGTCGAACTTCGCCCCCAGGGTGCCGAGGGTGTCACCCGGCTCGACCACGTGGGCCGTCGCCACAAAGGGGCTCGTGCCCTCCAGTTGAGCCGCCATCACGGCCGCTTCACCAGGGGTCTGGCCTGGGTCGGGGATGACCAGGACCTCGCCCGGGGTGAGGTTGGCAGGGTCGTTCACCCAGCTCGCGGCCAAAATCGCGGCCGGATCGACTCCAAACGTGGCCGCGACGGCATCGACCGAGTCACCCGGCTGAACCACGTAGCGCTGCTGGGCGAGGGTCGTTGTCGCACCAGCAAGCACCAGCAGAAGCCCGAGACCAGCGGCGGCGAGCCTGCGCCGCATCCCAAGCCGGCGAGCAGGCACGATCTGACGACCGCCGGGGCGTTCTGAAGGGGTTCCGCTCGCCGCGGCGCGGTCGCGGTGCAGGCGACGCACGGTGTCACGGTGCGCCGGTGTGCCCCGGCCGACCGCGACCACCGGTCCCATCAGCGCCGTTCGACCGGAGGCGCGGCCGGCGGTGATCGAGCCCGCGGGGGCCAAAGGCGCTGCCCGATGATCCCCGATCACTGCCCGCAACTCTGTGACTCGGTGGGCCGTTCGCTCTGCGTAGAGAGCAATAAGGTCGCCGGGAGCCGACACGCGAGGCGCGGGCGGCCGGGCCGCCGCCTTTGCCTCGACGAGATCCTCCGCCACTGCCCTGGAAGCCTCGTCCGACGAGCCGCCCTCGGGCGCCGGCTGGTCGTCTGGAAGCATGGTCATCTCACGTCCCTCGCCCTGTGCCGGCGGCGCGGAGCGGGCGCCCACGGCGCCGCGCCACCTGTACGTACATGGTTTGCCAGCATAGCAAGCTGGGCTGGAGGGTGCAAGGGGAGTGAGGCTGCGGGACCGGCGGCCCTGTTCCAGTGAGATGTTTGACGCCCGTCTCCGCACCCCCCTATGATCGGGACGTCCAGGACGAAACCGCCGTTTGTGGTGCCTCTGCGCCGCCCCCGGCTCGGGAGCGTGAGGAACCGTGGTTGGGCGGGGAATCGCGGGACTGAGCTACGAGGTGATGGAGCTCAGTCTGGTCCCGAATCACCGAATTAGGAGCATATCGTGACCGTCGACGACAGGGAGTCCTCTTCCTCGCCCGCCCATTGGACCGCTCCCATCTACCTTCACGACGCTTACCAGCGCGTCTGCGAGGCAACCGTCCTCGACGCGGACCCGGCGAGAGGGACGGTCGTCCTCGATCAGACCATCTTCTACCCAGGTGGCGGTGGTCAACCGCACGATGTGGGCAGACTGGTGTCGGTGGACGCAGCCGGGGATGCCCCACTGGATTGGCAGGTTGCCGGCGTCCGGAAGGAGGGTGGGGTGATCCTGCATGCCCTGGAGCCTACGGACCCGCTGCCGGCGGTTGGGGAGCGGGTCCGGGGCGAACTGGACTGGGCACTGCGTTATCGCCTGATGCGCACCCACACGGCTCTGCACGTTCTCTGCGGCGTCGTCTTCCACTCCTACGGCGCGCTGGTCACCGGGGGCAACATGGGATCAGACAAGGCGCGGATGGATTTCGAATTGGACGACCTGAATCCGGCACGGGTGGCGGAGATCGAGGCCCGGGCTAATGCCGAGATCGCCGCTGGGCGGGAGATTCGTGTCCAAACGTTGCCACGAGCCGAAGCGTTCGCAATCCCGGACCTGCTCCGAACTAAGATCAACCTTCTGCCGGAAGGGATCACGGAGGTGCGGACGGTCGAGATCGTGGGACTGGACCTTCAGGCGGATGGCGGCACCCACGTCGCCAACACCCGGGAGGTGGGCGGCCTCCGGGTGGTCGGCACGCGCTCGAAAGGCAAGAACAACAAGCGGCTGGAGGTGGTGCTGATCGACGCCGCGGAGCCAGCCGGGCAAGCACTGCGCGAATCGGGGTAAGATGAGAATCCAAGCGACAGCAATTCGCAATGTAGGGACAGCCGTCAGTGCGGCGGTATGGGGCGTGGTGGCTTCGATCCCTGTATGAGGGACCTGACGCCACCAGTTTTCCTCACCGCTCGCCCGTCCCACCCTGATGTCCCTTCCAAGGAGTTCGCCCCGATGACTGCTACGGACGCGGCCGCCGTAATCCATAACGACCTGCGCCGGCCCGCCGCCCGTCCGCTTGCGCGACGCGCTGCAAGCTTCGGTCCGTCTCCCTGGGAGGCGGTCATCCGCCTGCTGGATCGTCACCCGGACATGATCTTCTTCGGTAACGGCGCTCCGGCAATGGAACTGATGCCGGTTGCCCGCCTGCAAGAGGCCGCCGCGAGGGTCTGGGCCGATGCGCCTGGTCACCTTGGTTACGGCGACGTGGCCGGGTTCGCTCCCCTGCGGGAACTTATCGCGGCTCGGATGGCCACCCAGGGCATCGTGGCCCACCCGGACAGCCTCCTGCTCACGAATGGGAGCCAGCAGGGCATCGACCTCATCGCCCGCCTGGTGCTGGATCCGGGCGACATCGTCCTGGTCGAAGCGCCGACCTACCTTGGCGCGCTCCAGGTCTTCGACGCGTTCGAGGCCACCTACCTGACGGTGCCGACCGACGGCGACGGACTCCGGGTTGACGCCTTGGAGCAGGCCCTGGCCGGGAGCTCACGTCCACCTAAGCTGCTCTACACCGTGCCGACGTTCCAGAACCCGACCGGCTCGACGATGCCCCGTGCCCGGCGCGAGGCGCTGCTGGAGGTGGCTCGTGCTCACGGCATCCTGGTTGTGGAAGACGACCCCTATGGCGAGCTGCGCTACGACGGCCAAGCGGAGCCGGCCCTGCGTGCGCTAGACCCTGACGTGATCTACCTCGGGACCTTCTCGAAGACGATTGCTCCGGGGCTACGCGTTGGCTGGCTGGCCGCTCCCCCGGACCTTGTCACACCGCTGCTCACTGCCCGCGAAGCTGGGGACATCCACAACGAGCGGATGACGGCTCGGATCGTTTACCACGCCGCGAGCGACTTTCTGGACGACCACCTGGTCGGGGCGCGAGCGGTCTACCGGCGACGCCGCGACGCGCTGCTGGAGGGGCTGACAGATCACTTGCCCCTCGGGGCGCGGTGGACGGAGCCCGGCGGCGGTTTCTTCGTCTGGGTCGAGCTGCCGGAGGGGTTGAGCGCCGACGGGTTGCTGCCCCATGCTGCCGGTCACGGGGTGGTCTACCTCCCCGGCTCCTGGTTCTACCCGGACTCCCGCGAGCGGGATTCGCTGCGCCTGAGTTTCTCCACCCTCTCTGAAGCGACCATCACGGAAGGCACCCGTCGTCTCGGCCGTGCGGTGATGGAGGGGCTGGCCGAGCGAGGATAGCTCCTCCACACTCGCCCGGCGCCGCCTCCCCGCCCCGCATCCCGAGCCACCGTTGTGCTACGCTCACGGCACCGGCGGCTCATGTTCCAGGCGCCACGTCGCCCGCCGGCCCCGACCAGCGCCCTACCCCCTGAGACCGCGAACGCCCATGGACGACCTGCGCGACTTTCTCCGGCTTGAGAACGACCGGCTCTGGCTTCTGGTCGGACTCTGTGTCGCGATGGTCTTCACCCTCCAAGCTGTGGAGGAATCGGTCGAGGGCGCATGGCCGCACCAGCGCCGCCCCACCCGGCTGGTGCCACGGGCACGCTCCGTCCAGGCCGTCTGGGCTTACGTGGCGCTGCTGGTGCTACCGGGCCTGCTGCTGGGCATCCTCAATGTGGCTGTGCTGCTCTGGCAGGATGCGCCGCGTACCGACGCCCACCTCCTCGGCAGCCTCTTCGTCGGCCTGGGCTGGCTGGTCTTCGTGCTTGCCAGCATGGATCGCCTCAGGGTTCGCCGCTACATGGGCGACCTCGGGCTGGTTGGCCCTATCGCTCTCATCGTCGTTCTGTTGGTCGGCGATGCCCTGCTCTTGATCGGCCTGCTGGATGTCCTCCCGTCGCTCGAGAGAGTGCGCGACGCCCTGCCACTCATCTGAGCCAGCGCCGCAGAACCCCGCATCGCCTCGCTCGAACCGACGCGGACCTCATGTCGGTCGCAGGATGCTGGGGCAGAGCGAGAGACGGACGGCCTTCTCAATAAGCGCCATAAGCGCCGGCCGTGGCACGCGGCGTGACACGAGTACGAACGCATCAGGTGGGATCGCTCGCCCCCTTGCGTCCACCGCGGCGAGCGGTAGGCTTTCAAGAGACGAGGCGCGCCCGTGCCAGATAGCTGGGCACTCGAGGGGCGACGGAGCAGGATGAGCGAACCGAAACCCCCCAATCCGATCCCGACCCCGGCGTCCGGGAACGTGCCTGCCCCCCCGGCGAGCGGCGCTGCGAGTCCGGCGCGCGCGACGGAACCTGTCCGCAACCCGTCCGCATCGAACAGTGCGACCGGCGCCAGCGGCACGACCATCGCGCGCCAGACCGCGGAAGGGGCCGCGGACGGGCGGCCCTTCTCGATGGAACTAGGCCCGGCCGGTTCACCCTTGGGTCTAGGCACCGTCGCTGACTTCGATGCCGAGGCGGACGCGATCGCGGCGGAGCGGGTCAGGGGCATCGAGCCTGTCCAGAAACAGGCTGAGGGCGCAGCGGACCAGACGATCCCGAGGCGAGCCGGGGCCGGGCGACTCGTGAGGGGGGCGCTCGTCGGCCTTGGTCGGCACGTACTGCCACTGGACCACCCGCTACTTCGCGAAGAGGCCTTCCGCACCTTCTGGCTGACGCGCATCGCGGCCCAGACCGCCCAGGGCGCGCTCCTCTACGCACTGCTGATCATCGTGATCGACCGGACGGACGCGTCGTTCTTCAGCTCTTTGTTCGTCGTCTGCTCGATCCTGCCCTCGATCGCCTTCGGGCTGCCGGGCGGGATCGTGGTCGATGCGCTGCCGCGGCGGGCGTTGATGGTCGCCCTGAACCTCGTCCGCTTCGCGTTCATGCTGTTTCTGATGGCCAGGGACCCGTCGCTGACCGGGATTTTTGCCGCCACCCTCGGGATTTGGACTATCCATCAGTTCTACTCCCCGACCGAGGGAGCGGCCTTGGCCGCCCTGGTATCACGAGATCGCTACGTCGCCGCGCAGGCACTCTCCAACCTGGCTTTGACCCTCGCCCAGTTGCTCGGGCTCGTGATTCTGGCCCCGCTGCTGCTGAAGACGGCCGGACCGCGGACCCTCTTCGCCGTCTGCGGCGCGCTCTTCGCGGTGGCCGCCGGGCTGTCCGCACTGCTGCCCCGGATGGACGAGCACTTAGCCCCAGGCCGGAAGGGCCAGGCACCCGGGGCCAGGGGCCGGGCGCTCCTCGGCGGCTGGCACGCGGCCCGCTCCGACCGCATTGCGTACGAAGCGCTGGCCGACGACGTGCTGGTGGGCATCGGCATGAGCTCGCTGGTGGTGATCATGCCGTTCTACCTGGAGCGGGTGCTGGACACCGCCAAGGAGAACACGGTCTTCGTGTTCGCGCCCTCGGCGCTGGGCCTGGTGCTGGGCCTCCGCCTCGCCCCCACTATCGGCCACGCCATAGGCGAACGGCGCGCCGCGACCGCCGCACTGCTTGGATTCGCCACCTGCGTCGCCGCGCTCGGGTTCGTCCGGCCGCTGCACGACCTGCTCGACCAGCGCCTCGGCCTGCCGATCGACGCGGTCGCGGACCTCGTCGGCATCCCCCGGTTGGTGGCAATCGCAATGCTGCTCTCGGTTCCAGCTGGGTTCGCCTCGGCGCTGGGCAGCGTGACGGCGCGTTCGGTCCTGCTCGCGCGAACGCCGCCGGCGGTCCGCGGGCAGATCGTCGCCACCCAGTCGCTGATCAACAACGTCGCGGCGTTGGTGCCGACCCTGCTAGCAGGCATCGCGGCCGACCTCGTCGGCGTAGAGCCGATCGCCGTCGCTATCGCGGTGGTCATCTTCACCGGAGCGCTCGCCGCTCACACAGTCAGCCGCCGCGCCATCCCCCTCGTGAGCCCATCGGGGTAGGACATCCTTGGCCCCCTCCCCTAACCCCTCCCCC
>JAUJMG010000357.1 GCA_030446955.1 Thermomicrobiales bacterium | reverse complement strand
CCGAGAAGCATGGGTGGACCCGCTTCGTCTCGATGCAGAATCACCTGAACCTCATTTACCGCGAGGAGGAGCGGGAGATGCTTCCGCTCTGCCGCGAGGAGAGGATCGGGGTGACCCCGTATAGCCCACTCGCATCGGGAAGATTGACGCGCGACTGGTCGTCGGAAAGCACCCTTCGCTCCGAAACCGACCAGATCGCGAAAGGCAAGTACGACGCGACGGCCGAGACGGACCGGCAGGTCGTGGAGCGGGTCGCGGAAGTCGCGGAGAATCATGGGGTTCCGCGCTCTCACATCGCGCTTGCCTGGCTGATGCAGAAGGAACCGGTGACGGCGCCCCTCGTTGGGGCGACGAAGATCAACCATTTGGAAGATGCCGTGGGTGCGCTGTCCGTGGAACTGACCGGGCACGAGGTCGCATACCTGAAAGAACGCTATGTGGCGCATTCCGTCGTAGGTCATCAATAGACGGGGATGACAGTTGTTACAGGACCGCGCGGCGACTGTCCGAGAGATGGGTTGACGGCGAACCGGGCAGCGAAGCGCCCCCGTTGCGGCATACCAGGAAAGGACTCGCCTTGCGGATCACCAGGAGTTCCGTCGAAACCATGGCCGGCCCAGAAAACTGGTTCACCGGCGCGGTCTACGTCAATGCGGTCGCAGCGCCGGGGGACGGATCACGGGTCAGCGCAAGCAGCGTCCACTTCACGCCCGGCGCCCGCGTGTTCTTCGAGCCCGGTGAGGAGCACTGGCACGGTGCTTCCCCGGACCGATTCATGACCCATCTCGCCATGCTCCAGGTCGATGAGGAAGGCACCAGCGCGGCGTGGGGCGAGCACGTTACCGACGAGGAGTACACCTCCCACTCCGGCTAGGCACCGTCGGGTTGGCGCATGGTGGATGGGGGTGACGAACGGCGCGTTTCTGGCTCCAAGAGCACGCAAAGCCGCAACGTGCGGCTCCAAAAAGGAAGGCACGCATGTGCAGCACGAACGGCCGACAGCCGACACACGGGGTCCTGAGACGAACGTCGAGCCGCCGGAACGTCATCATCGGCTCCGCCGTGTCGTCCGCGCTACTCGGCAATCAGACAGGCGGCATCGTGAGCGCCGGCGCGCGTCCCCGGAACGGACGACAAAGCGTCGCTGGAGCGTACCGTGGCCTGCAGCCCGGCCCGGCGGGACACGTCCAGGCGGTGGTCTCGGCCCACGACGAGGCGACAATGGCCGGGCTGGAGGTCCTCGCCGCGGGCGGCTCCGCGGCGGACGCGGCGATTGCGGTCGCCGCGTCGCTGACCGTTGTCGATGGCTGGTTCTCCAGCGCCCTGGCCGGAGGCACCTGGGCGCTCTACTACGACGCCGCGTCAGGGCGGGTCTCCAGCCTGGACGGGGTTGGTCCCGTGGGCAGGCGGGCAACCCGCGAGGACTACGCGGGCCGTGCCGGCGATGACGGAATCCACCAGTCGAACGTTCCTGGTGCTTGGGACGGCTGGATGGTATGGCTGGACCGGTACGGTCGCCTGGACCTGGGCGAGATCCTGGAGTCGGCGATCCGCCTGGCGCGGGACGGCTTTGAGGCGTCCGTCGAGCTGGCCTACTACGCGGGCAACAACCAGGAGCAAATCTTCTCCAACCCGGCGTCGGCGAATGTGTACGCCCCGAAGGGCGTGCTCCCGGCCGCCGGGGACGTCCTCGTCATGACCGAGCTGGCGGAGACATTCGAGGCCTTGGTCGCCGCCTACGACGGGGCTCGGGAGAAATCTCGCGCGGCGGCGGTGCAATCCGCCCGCGATTACTACTACCGCGGACCGCTGGCGCGGGCGATCGTCTCCTACTCCGACGAGAACAACGGGTACTTGACGCTGGACGACTTCGCCGGCTTCGCGGCGGAGATCGTCGATCCGGTGTGGATTCGTTACCGCGACGACATCGTCGTCTACCAGAACCCCCCGAACAGCCAGGGCGTCACCATGTTGCTGGCGCTCAATACCCTCAAGCGCATGGGGCTGTCGGACTACGACATCGACGACCCTGATGCCATCCACTTGCAGGTGGAGGCAATGAAGCTGGCCTTCGCCGACCGGTACGCGCACATCGGGGATCCGGATCGTCTGGAGATCCCCATGGCCGATCTGCTGTCCAACGACTACGCCGCGCGGCAGCGGGAGCGAATCGACCCGGACCGGGCCCTTGCCTGGCCGCTGGAAAGCGGGCTGGCCGGGCAGCACCCACCCTGCCCACACGACCACCTTCCAGATCGTGGACGGGGACGGCAACGCCGCCAGCGTGACGACGAGCCTCGGTCTCCAGTTCCTCCTCATCCCGGGAACCGGGATCCACATGAACAACCGGATGCGGATGCTGTCGGTCGAGCCGAGCAACGCGAACGAACTGACGCCCGGTTACAAGGTGCGCCATACCTCCTGCCCCTATCTCGCGCTGCGCGGCGGGCGACCCTACATCTTGGGCGCCAACACCGGCGCCGATTCGCAGACGCAGGGCCAATTGCAGCAGTTCCTCGGCGTGGTGGAGTTCGGCCTGGACGCGCAGGACGCGATCGACCGGCCGCGCTGGATCACCAGGGCGTTCCCGTCGACGTCCTATCCCTGGGAGGCGGCCAATACGTTGCATGTGCAGGAGGGATTCCCGGCCTCCGTCATCGGTGAGCTCCAGAACAAGGGGCATGACGTCGTCGATGGCGGGGCCCCGTTCGGCCAGGCCGGGATGGTGATCGTGGCTGACGACGGACGCGATGCCGACGCCGGCGTAAAGCCGAACGTCAGCACGGCGGCAGGCCAGGTAATCGCGGCATCGTGAGGGCGTCGGCCGCTGTCGACGTCGAGGTGGACCGATCGAGGAGATCCGTCCCGGCGACCGCGTCTTCTTCGAACCGGACGAGGAACACTGGCACGGCGCCGCCCCGGATCGCTTCATGACCCACCTGGCGATGCTGGAGGTGGACGAAGAGGGCACCAGCGCGACGTGGGGCGAGCACGAGACCGATGACGAGTACCGGCAGCCGCCCGGGTGACCCGGCATGCCGCTTCGCGTCCGCCCTGCATGGTTTCGACCATGCGTCGAACTCCGTCGGTGGAACTTTCGAGAGGCGGATCCAGCGCGCCAATCGCTGCACTCAGGATAGGGATCGGCCAGTCGATGACGACAAAGGGCGAAGCCATCTCACGTTCTCGATGCTGTCTCCGGCGTGCACGCCTGCAGTAGCGGGGTGATCGGGAAGCAGGGCGAGCGCGATCAACCAGGTCGCTGCCATCGGCACGCCGTTACCCCATCTTCTCCTGTCCCCCTCCGCGACGTGCGCCCGCAGCACCATGCGCCTCCACAAGCGCCTGGCTCACTACCCGGGCACCAGCCGCCGATCGACACTGGCGAACGCTCACGGTTGCGCACCACGTCAACCGTCTTCCGGCCGGAATGTTCCACACCAGTGCTCATTCACTCGCCGTATCGCCCAATGATGGCATCTGCGCCTGACCTTTGATGCGCACCCGGCGGGGACCCTGTTACGGCCAACTTCGTTCCGGCCCGTGCCAACGCGGTGCTGCGACATCCGGTTGGATGCTCGCCCCACCGGATGTCGGAGGGGCAGACCCATGGGTCTGCCCAGGGCAACCAACCGGCCATCGTTGGTAGCGGCGAGCCGGAGCCTGACCCGAACCCGCCCGGGATCAGGGAGCGACATTCCTCCCCGCCCGGCTCGGTTGGTTCCCCACATGCCGGACCCGACGGAATGGGATCGGGCCTTGCCAGAGTCGACTGGCGGCGTCGCTGCCTCTCCTCAGTAAGCGGCACTTACCCTCCAGTGGCGGGTGGAACGCGGGTCGACAGCTCCCAATATCCTACGGGGAGATGCCCCACGCTTCGGCGAGAGAACAGGACTTCCCGAACCGGGAATCCATCCGGAGGTCGACGTTCACGCCCTGTTCACCGGCGTTCCCTGCCGCGTTCACCGGTGCCCGGTACCATCATGTCGGACGATCGGCCGGGTCGCATCCTGGCATCGGAGCGACCGCACGGCCGGGTGAGGACAACCCGGGTGCCGGTGGCGTCAATTCCGCCGCTGTTCTCGGTGAAGACGGGGTCTTCAACGCGGATGATGAGGATTACTTGTACGACGACATCGACGGTGACGGTGTGTTCGAGATCGGCAACGACGAAAACGGTGACGGCGTTCTTGACGAGAACGAAGTTCTCGGCGACGACATCAATGAGGACCGGGAACTGACCGAAGACGAACTCGCGGTCTAATTCCCTTCGCCAAGCCAGGTATGGGCCCGGTGCCGACGGCGGCTTGCCATCTATACCAGGCCCCATCGTTTCCATGCCGGTGAGGTCCTCGCTGGGAACAGTGGGGTATCGGCCCTGGGGTCTGTCCCAAATCCGTTTCAGGAGGCTCGATCGCTAGCGGGGTCGGCATTTCACGCTTGCGGAGTCGGCTCGGATCGTTTGCCGGGCAATGCAGACAAGCCGTCACGACCGTCAGCAGTCGAACACCGACCAGCAGATCTCGTTTCGCAACCGCTGATCTTCGAGGACGTGTTCACGAATCGCATCAGGGAGCTGTTCGCGCTGCCAACGGCACTCGAGCCGGCCAGCGCTCTCACCTTCGCATCTAGGAGCGGCCGCACGCACGGCCTTGATCGCGTAGGCTGCAGCACCGAGCTCG
>JAUJMG010000356.1 GCA_030446955.1 Thermomicrobiales bacterium | reverse complement strand
TTCTGGCGCCACTGGTTCGAGGCAGCGGAGGGGGAGCAGGACGTTCAGCCAGCGTGAGCGGCCCTCCAAGGTGATCTGGCGACCAGTGGTGGAGCTCGTAAGGGCGCCCCGGAGAGTCTCTGAAGGAGTTGAGGAGGCCATGGTGATCCACAAGGTCCGGCGGGTGATGAAGGTCCTGCCTCGCCTTCGCCTTGACGTGGGTCGCACAGGCACCTTTGGTGAGCAATCTGGGTGAGGGCTACGTCCCGGCGCGCGGTTGCTCCAGCCTCACTGACCGTGCAGGTGCTGGCCGTGGCGGTCTTCAGCCGCCTCGGGTTGGCGTTCCTGGCCTGGTTCTCGCTGCGCGTTTTTCCACGGCTGGACACGTACCCGGCCCAGTTGCCCGACTCGTTCCTGCCAGGTCACCGGATGCTGGATGGGTGGGCGCGATGGGATGCGGCGCACTACGTGGCGATCGCTGGGGGCGGCTACGGTGGAGACAACCCCAGTCCCCATGGGGGCGTCGGATTTTTCCCGTTGTTCCCGCTGCTCATGCGGGGCGCGGTCGAGTTGGTTGGGCTTTCGCCGACGCCGGGAAACCTGGCAATGGCAGGCATCGCCATCGCGAACTTGTGCTTTCTGGGCGTTGTTCCCCTTACGGCTCGGCTTGCAGCCAGTCGGTGCGGTCCCACAGTTGGTCGCGAGGCAGCGCTCCTGCTCTGCGTCGCGCCGTTTGGCTTTTTTCTCAACGCCGCCTATTCGGAGTCGCTCTTCCTGCTCCTGACCCTTGGCGCCTTCGCGGCCGCGGATCGGGGACGCTGGGGGGTCGCGGGGGCGCTGGCAGGACTGGCGTCTGCCACGCGTCTGGTGGGACTGGCATTGCTGCCGGCGCTGCTGCTCCTCGCCGTACGTGACCGCGCTTCTGGATGGGACCGCGTGATGGTCGCAGCCCTGGCCTCGGCCGGCGCCCTAGCCTACAGCGTGTACACCTGGTGGCAGTTCGGTTCTCCGCTGGCCTACTTCGATGCCCAGGCGACCTGGGGCGGCTGGGATGAGCATGTGCGCTTCTACGCGGAGTTGTTCGCGTTTCATCCACGGTCGGCACTGACCGGTGATCCGCGACACCTGGTCATTCTCCTAAATCTGGCAACCGGGATCGTGTGGCTGGCGCTGCTGCCCAAGGTGCGGCGAGCGGTCGATCCGGGGGTAGCGCTGTTCACGGCGCTGCTCGTCGTGGTCCAGTTCACCTTCACGTGGGTTTCGCTCGGCCGCTACCTACTCCCTGCTGTCGGGGTCTACGTCGCCGCTGCGGCGCTCTTGGCCCAGTCCCGCTGGTCCGGTTGGCCGAGGGACGTGGTTCTTGTCGGATCGACCCTGTTACTCGGGCTCCTCACGATCCTTTACGGGCATGGTTTCTGGGTCGTTTGATCTCCAGATGCCATGAGGCTCAGCGCCCGCTGGGCGGACGACCAGGGCCTTGGCGGCCCCGAACCAGATCACATCATCTCGGAACCACCATTTCGCGCTGGTCTCCAAACGAGACGAGGTGAGTCCTGCCCAGCCGCCCATGCCCACGGAGGAGAGGTGCCCGTCTAGCCCCTAGCGCCCTACCCGTTATTCGATCGTCGTGGTGATGCCTGAGCCGATGGCGCGGTGCCATTGCCAGATCCAGTCGCAGGGGGCGGTGCGCCAGGATCGGAGGGTCCCGTCGCCGGCGATGCAGCAGCCGGTGGCCGCGACGTGGGCGGGTGCCCGACATCCGGGTCGTCGCCGACGCGGTGGCGGAGGGCGCGCAGGTCGTTTCGGACCCCTGTGAGTTGGGAGTCCATCCGCTCCAACTTCTCCTGCTCCGTCCGCACGAAGCGGGTGTAGGGGGCGATGGCGTCCCGGATCCGGCTGACCGATCGGGCTAGCTCGTGCTCGAACTGCTCGCTCATCACCTCGATGAGCCGGTTCTCCAGTTCGGTCGCCCGGGCGTGGAAGTCCTCTCGTGCCTTCCGCCGACGCGCCGGCAGGACAAAGAGCCCGATCCCGGCAATCACACTGGCGGCGAGGATGCCTGTGATATCGACGGCAACGGTACTTGCCGCCGCGACCACCAGCGCCCCCAGACCGACCGCACCTGCCTCCGCGACGGCGACCGTTGCGACCGCGTTGCGGACGGAGAGAGAGAGTTCATGGGCCTCAGTCTCCGGGTCGTAGCGTTCCACCTCGTCGCGCGCCCGCTTGGAGACCGATTCAAGGAGATTGCGGCGGTCGTAGCGGAACTGGCCGCTGACCTCGCCAATCATCTCGTCCTCGTACTTGGAGAGACGGCGGCGGTCGATGTAATCCGTGACCGCCTGCCAGGTCCGCAGATCCTGCTCGACCATCCAGTCGATCAGTTCGTCAATAGTCTGATCGATCCGCTGCTCGGTGTCGCCGACCACGCTGCGCTCGAACTGGCCCCGGATCTTGTCCGTGTTGATGAGGTCGAAGATGCGCCCGATCCGGATGGTCTCCTCGAAGAAGGCGTCCCCGCGGGAGACCATCTTGGCGATGATGTTCTCGATTCGGGTCAGGTGATAGGCGAACTGACGGCGCATGTCGTCCTGGTAGACCGTAAGCTGGCGCTCAATATTCTCGATCGTCGCCAGGTCATCGCGCAGGACGGTGAGCCGCTCCGAGGTATCGCGGAGGTAGCGGTCGGCGAGGTGTTCAGCGATGCCGAGCGGGTTGAGGAGCTTGAGCCGAATCCGGCCTTCCTCGTCCAGGGTTTCGAGGATGTAGCGCTCTAACGCCCCGAACCGGCTCAACGCCCAGAGGCGATCCCGCTCGCCCGGGTTGCGCCCGGCGACGGCCTTGGCCTGTTGAGCCAGCAGTGCCGAAACTGGGAAGACCTCCGGGGAAAAGCCAAGCAGCCGCTGAATGTTCTCGTTCACGAAATCGAGCACCTGCTGGACAGATGCCTCGTCCCGCAGGAGGTCGATCTTGTTCACGATCAGGACGATCTTCTTGCCCCACTCCCGGATCCCGGCCATGAACTCCCGCTCGCTCTCGGTGAACGGACGGTCGGCCGAGGTGACGAAGAGCACCAAATCCGCGCGGGGGACGAAGCGCTGGGTCAGCGCCTCGTGCTCGCGGATAATCGCGTTCGTGCCGGGAGTGTCAACGACGGTGATCTCGTCCAGGAAGTCGGCGGGGTAGGACCGCTCGATGACCCCATCGGGGAGCATCGTCTCGCTTTGTGTCTCGCCAAAGCGCAGGAGGTTGATCACCGCCGTGGTCGGCGTGACCCCTTCGGGCATCACCTCGGCACCGACGAGGGCGTTGATGAAGGCAGACTTGCCGGCGTTGAACTCGCCCACGATGACGAGCAGGAAGAGCTCAGTGAGTTGCTCCGCGGCCCGGCGGATCGAGTCACGGTCCTCGGGCGTGGCTGGGTACTCGTCGAGGGTCCCCGCCAAGCGCTCGAGCAGGCCGAGTTCCTCCGTCAGGAGGGCGTGCTGCTGCTGGGTGAGGATCGCTCCCCCGCCCTCGCCTCTGTCACGGCGACCGCGACCTCGGAACCGGAACACGCTTCGGACCATGCTCTTTTCGCTCCTAACCGGCCGGGCGGCGTCATTTCGCCCTGTCACGACGCAGCATGCCGGACCACGCCGGGAGACGCAACCTGCGTACCCCCAACCCCTCAAGTCCGAAGAGAGACCTCTCCTGCGTTGAGACGTTGGGGGAGCAAGGATACGACGCTGCCCGCTAGGCTGGGACTTTTGTGGACCTGACCTAAATCACGTTATGGGATCGGCCGTGGGGATCCTGGACTTCTGGAGTAACCATCGGGCAGAGGATGATGGCTGCCACAGGAACTCATGCTGGACCGATCCAGGGCGAGGTCGCCTTAGCTGGAGCGCGTGGTCGTCGACTGGGACTGGCTCGGTGCCACCGAGGTCTCCTCGTACCAGTGCCGCGCCAGGGTGAGCAGGTCGGCGGCGGGCGTGGCGGTGGTGGTTAGGCTCACGTTGGACGGATCGCACACCGTGTCCGCGACCACGACGACATCCTGGCCGATCGTGATCACGTGGTCAACGGGGAACGTCGTGGCGGCGGCAAAGAAGCCTGGTGAGGTTTCAAACTGCGTGACCCGGAAGGAGGCCTCATCGAACTCCACGGAGGTGATCTGACCGATGCTCGTACCTCCCTCCGTGATGACCTGGCGCCCGGTGAGGTGATGGAGGTCGATCAACTTGGCGTACCGGGCGTTGAGCTTTCTCCCAATTGGCGAGAGGGTGTCACTCACCGTCATCACGTCCGGTCCCATCGAGTGCACCTCCTCCGCGTCGACCAGCCGGTCTAGCTCGGGTTGCAGGAAGCCCCCCAGCGAGGCCACGGCGAAGCCAGCGATGCGGCGGTTGACTGGGTCGAGGTAGGCGCGCTCGATCGTTCCAAGTTGTTGACCGTCGGCGATGCCAAGAACCATGATGCCCTTCAGGTGCTTGCTGTTCACCACCTGGTTCCTTTCCGTTGGGTTTCGACGACGGCCTCTCGCACCGGTGCGCCCATTTTCGGGATCACAACGCGGGCGTCAACAGCGATCTAGACAGGGAGAACATAAAGGGGTGGAGCGCCGAGACGCCCCACCCCTTTGTTGTGCGCCGCGTGCGTGTCGCGATGCGGCAGCGGGCTACCTGGTGCCTTCGATCAGATCGCGCCGCTTGTTGTGGCCAAGCAGGCCGCCTA
>JAUJMG010000355.1 GCA_030446955.1 Thermomicrobiales bacterium | reverse complement strand
ATCCCGCCATCAAGAAAGCGGCCTGACGGGCTGAGCAGCGAGAACCCGGCCCAGTCACGCCAGCGGCTGCAATCGCCGCTGGCCGCGCCGTGCTTAAATGACCAGGCATGCGTATCGGAGGTCATGGCCGAGCGTGCCCTCCGAGACGCAGTCGCGGCTGCTGGGGGGGCTTACGCCCTCGCCGCCCTGAACCACCGCCATTATACGAGGGGGGCTTTGTGGCCCGCCGGCCCCCCTTGCTATACTGTCCTCTCCACTGTGAGGTTGACGGCATGGTAGGGCGCGTATCCGACAACCCGGCGCCATTGGGTGTAGCCGACGGTGTCGACTATGGGCAGTCGGACGTGTGGGAGCGGCTGGCGGCGCTGTTCGCCGGCGGCCTGGAAGCGCGCCCCTCCGGCGCCTGCGGGCGTGTGGACTGCGCGCCGGGTTGGGACTGGCGCAGGCCCCTGCCGCTCACCGATTACGACCTCTGGTTCCCGGTCAGGGGGCATGGCGTCCTGCGGCTGCGCGAGCGCGACTACGACATCCGCGCCGGGACGCTCTTCCTGCTGCGCCCCGGCGATCTGCCCGTCGCCACGCAAGACCCGGCGGATCGGCTCACCGTCGTCTACATCCACTTCGATTTCTTCGTCGCCGGCTCGCGACAATCGGCGGTACTGGATGGCGGCTGCCTGCCGTCGCGCTACGTGCCGTTCCAGGACGCCACGCAGTTCGACCTGCTGGTGACGCGAGTCGTGCGCCTGATGGAGCAACGCCAGAGCCTTTCGTCGCTTGAAGCCAAATTCGTCTTGCAACAGGCGCTGCTGGAGGTCTACCGCCAGGACGCCGCGAATCAAGGCTTCGCCGCCGCGCGCCGCGATCCGCGCCTGGAGCGGGTGCTGGCCTATCTGCGGAGTCACCCGGAGCGCCGCATCACGCGCGAGGAGGCCGCGGCACTGGCCGAGCTCTCGCCCACCTACTTCGGCCGCCTGTTCAGCGACGAGTTCGGCGTAAGCTTCCGCGAATACCTGCTCCGGGTGCGGCTGGAACGCGCCCGCTACTTCCTCGAAGAAACCGGGATGTTGGTTAGCGAGGTCGCCGCCGCGCTCGGGTATAGCGACATTTTCCTCTTCAGCCGGCAGTTCAAACAGCACTACGGCTATCCGCCGAGCCAGTTGCGGAAATAGCCGGGATCGTCGTTTCAGTGCAAATATCCAGTGCTTCCCGCTATGGAGTGCCGGGCAGCCGCGTGCTTTACTAGTGGTATGCCCCTTCGTGCAAGCAGGCGATCCGGTTGGGCAAGCGGCTAGCTCGGAGCGATGGCCAGGTCGGCCAGGCGGGGCCGTCGCAAGCGCACCATGGGAGGTTGGAGTATGACCGCGCAGCAGATCGAGCAAGAAGTGTTCGATGACGGGACAGACGGCGGCGAGGCGGTCGCGCGCCTGTACCAGGCGGGCGGTATTGCCTATGGCGTGGATGGCTTCGACAGCGTGACGGACGAGCACATCACGCTGTTCCACGACCAGGGCTTCCTCGTCGTCAACGATGCGTTCAACCCCGCCGAGGTGCGAACCGCGCTCGACGGCCTGCTCGACCTGATCGACGGGCAGAACCCCGCGTTCACCAAGGGCATCCAGTTCGAGTCCGGCGCTCGCGCCCTGCTGGCGACGATGCCTCGAGACAAGAAGCAGGACGCCGTGCGCAAGCTGATGCGGTTTGTCGAGTACGACGGCCGCCTGCGGGCGCCGGCGGAGCATCCCCGGTTCCTGGCGACGCTCGAACGGTTCATGGGTGATACCCCCGTGCTGTTCCAGGACCAGGCCCTCTTGAAGCCGCCGCTGGTCGGGCGCGAGAAGCCGTGGCACCAGGACAACGCCTACTTCAACCTGCCGCCGGAGACGGTGGTGGTGGGCGCCTGGATCGCGCTCGACGAGGCGCTGCCGGAGAACGGCTGCATGCACATCATCCCCGGCAGCCACCGCGAGGGGCCGGTGGTCCACTTCAAGCGGCGCGATTGGCAAATCTGCGACACCGACGTGCAGACCAGCCGGGTCGTGGCCGTGCCGCTCAAGCCGGGGGGCTGCCTCTTCTTCCACGGCCTGCTGCACCACGGCACGCCGCCCAGTCGGTCGCCGCGCCGTCGCCGCGCGCTGCAGTTCCACTACAAGCCCGCCAGTGTGGACCGGATCGACGCGGAGGAGCGCCTGGCGGTCTTCGGCAGCGAAGGCAAGGATGTCGAGTGCTGAGGCGGCGGCTGGCAGTCTGTCGCCATGTGACAGCGGATGGGGGGATACCCTCGCCATCCGCATAGCCGTGATCCGGCTATGCTCTCGGACCCATCGACTGTACAGCACTCGTGAGCGCAGTCGTTACCCCAACCATGTCACTACGGTAGCTGTCACGCGGCGGCCTCCGTTGATTGATGGTCAGGTGTGAGCCTCGCAACGTTCGCGGGTGTCACAGCTCGCGCGCTGAAGCACCGATCTCTGTTGTCATTCGGCTATATCAAGCGGAAGGGAGTTTATGGTGGTCACCGGGGGACGTAGCGCGGCATCCAGTGGAGTTGTGCGGACCATTACCCGGCGCAACTTCCTCTACCTGACCGGTCTGGCGGTGACCGGCGTCGTCGCCACCGCCTGTGGTGGCGACGACAAGCTGCCGGGGCAGACGCCGACCAACCCCACGCCGGCTGCGCCGCCGCCGGCGACCGGCCAGCAGACCCCGGCGGCGGCGCCTGCTGCCTACAGGGAGGCCCCGCAACTGGCCCAGATGGTAAAGGACGGCAAGTTGCCGCCGGTGGTGGAGCGGCTGCCGAAGAACCCGGTCGCGCTCACGCCGGTCGAGCGGGTCGGCAAGTACGGCGGCACTTGGCGCACGGCATTGCAAGGTGGAGCGGACAATCCCTGGCTGGGCCGGACGGTGGGCTACGACTACTTGGTCAGTTGGGATCCGGAGTTCACCAAGGTCATCCCCAACGTCGCCGAGTCATTCGAGGGCAATGCCGATGCCACTCTGTTCACGTTCAAGCTGCGTGAGGGCCACAAGTGGTCGGATGGGGCACCCTTCACCGCCGATGATATTACATTCTATTACGAGGACGTCTACCTCAACAAGGAACTGACCCCCAATCCAGGGAGGAACCCGTTCACCGTCGAGAAGGTGGACCAATACACCGTTAGAGTCAAATTCGACAAGTCCAATGGCCTCTTCCTGCGGCAGTTGGCGACGGGGAACGGGAGCGCGTGGACGAATCATCCGCGCCACTACCTGCAGCAGTTCCACCCCAAGTACAACAAGGACAACCTCGATCAACTAATCCGTGAGAACAACGCCGAGAACTGGGTCAAGCTCTTTCAGCTCAAGGGAGGCTCCGTCCCTGGTACACCCTACGATGCCCGCTGGCAGAATACGGAGTTGCCGACGCTGTACGGTTGGCGGTTGACCACGCCTTACAGCGGGGGGCCGCGCGTGGCGCTCGAACGCAACCCGTACTACTTCAAGGTCGACACGGCGGGCAACCAGCTCCCCTATCTCGATCGCGTCACCTATGACGTGGCCCAGGACAATGAGGTGCTGGTGCTCAAGGCGATCAACGGCGAGATCGATATGATGGACCGCCATATCGCCACCCCCCAGAACAAGGCGGTCCTCGCGGACAACCAGCAGAAGGGGCAGTACCACTTCTTCGAGACCATCCCGACCGACGCGGCGACTATGGTCATCGCGCTCAACCTGACGCACAAGGACCCGGTGAAGCGGCAGATCTTCCAGAGCAAGGACTTCCGCATCGGGCTCTCCCACGCCATCAACCGCCAGGAGATCATCGACGTCGTCTACATCGGTCAGGGCGAGCCGTGGCAGGCCGCCCCGCGCCCGGGCTCACCCTTCTTCAACGAGCGGCTGGCCAAGCAGTACACCGAGTACGACCTCAAGAAGGCCAACGCGCACCTCGACAAGGTGCTGCCGAACAAGGACGGCGAGGGCTTCCGGCTCGGCCCCGATGGCCGGCGCCTCTCCTTCGTCGTCGAGAGCACGACGGCCTACGGCCTGAGCTGGACCGACGTGCTCCAGCTGGTCCAGAAGCGCTGGCGACAAGTGGGCGTCGACATGCAGTACAAGAACGAGGACCGCTCGCTCTTGTACACGCGCAAGAACGCGAACGAGCATGACGCGGTGGTCTGGGATGGGGTCGCCAGCCGCGTCGACATCTTCCTCGATCCGCGCTGGTTCTTCCCCTTCAGCAACGAGTCCAACTTCGCCGAGGCCTGGGCGACTTGGTTCTATAATCCGTCCGGGGCGGGCGCCCGGACGGCGCCTGAGGAGCCCCCCGCGTCGACGAAGCAGCAGATGGAGTTGTACAACCAACTCCAGAACACGGGCGATGATGCGAAGCAGGTCGAACTGCTGAAACAGATCGTCGAGATCGCCGCCGATCAGTTCTACGTGATGAACATCAGCCTGCGTCCCACTGGCTACGGCATCGTCAAGGACAACTTCAAGAACGTGCCGGAGCAGATGCCCAACGCCTGGCTCTATCCTAACCCTGCGCCGACCAACCCGCAGCAGTACTTCATCGAGTAAGGCTTGGACGCGCAAGTTCCTAGTCGCACCAGCCCGCCGAAACGCCTGGGTGTTCCCTCGCGCGCCCCAGCGGCGCGCTGTCGTGCGCCCGGACACGACATCCGCTACGTATTTGGGTAGCGTCGCTGTCCGACGTGT
>JAUJMG010000354.1 GCA_030446955.1 Thermomicrobiales bacterium | reverse complement strand
GTCTCCGCGAACATCCCTTCCAGACCAGCCGGCACGGCCATGCCCACGACGCGCACCGGCTCGGTCGTCAGGTTCGCGAAGGTGTGGGGAACCCCCCGAGGAAGCCAGGCGATGCCGCCGGCCGGCACCGCGAAGCGCTCGTTGCCGAGCACGACCGTCAGCACCCCTTCGACGACGTAGCTGGCCTCGTCCTGCCGGGTGTGGACGTGCAATGACGGCCCGGCCGACATCGGTGGCATGAGCGCGTCCCCAATGATGATCAGGCCGCCGGTGTCCGCGCCGCGGACCCGCGTCCTCCATGGCCCCCCAGCTGGCCCCCGCGCCTCCTCCGGCCGCAGCACAAATGGGTCCGTCTCACCCTCGACTCCCGACATCACGCCACCTTCCTCCCGAGCATTCCCTCACGCTCCAGTGGCCCCCAGCATCGCTCAGTGTTACCTCCACCCGCGCCCGCTCATCATCCGTCCGATCAAAGGGCGCATCATCCCCGAGCCGGCGACCGTTCAGGGCTGCCACGACCTCGGCAAAGTGCGCTTCCTGCGAGTTCGGCGAATCACTCATGGACAGACCATCTCCTCGGCGCGCCGGTCACGAAGGAGGAGACTTTCACCCACCTATCCCACGCCTCCCAGGGCATCTTCTCAGCTCAGCGGATCCGTCGAGCACATCCTTGGCTTTCCGGACGCGCGCGGCGGTGTCGCATCGAGCCGGATGTCGCCCACATGTCGGACGTGTCCTCACCCGCACGCCGGTCATGAAGGCCTCGTTGATAACAGTTCCCGGCGGGATCGAAGCCAGGATCTCGGGCGAACCCCGTGTTTACATTCCGCCCCGGCAACGTCCGAAAGGCGGCACCTTCTTCTCCTTCAGCTAACGAGTCGGTACGAATGGAGCGGCCTCGCATCCGCCCTGCGGCTAAGAGCTTGTAGGTCGGCATCGCCAAGGGAGTGGTCAGGGGTCCGCTCCGTCGTCTGCCGTGGGACCGGCGGCGAGGGGTGTGATCCAGCCCGGGCATGATGGTTCGCGGCGCAATGGGAGGTGATGAGACCGCCCCGAAACGAGTCCTGAGCGATAGAAGCCGTCGAGACGTTTCGTCTCCGCGCTGGGCATTGCGGACTGCGCAGGGGAGTGCCATAGAGTCAGAACGGGGTCGGGCGGCACAGCTCCGCGACCCTCGTCCGGAGCTGTGCCACCACCTCAGCGGGAGCGTCCGCTTCTCGCAGCAGCCCCGCGGCCGCAACCGCCAGGGCGCGCCGCAGTTCATCCTCTGTCAGGTCGCGCACGAGGGCGCCCGCGAATCCCTCCCGGACCTCGGGCGGCAACTGGTCGTATCCCCGACCATGGCTCACATCGAGGCCGAGGCGACGGCACGCCAGGGACAGAGCGTTGTCGCGGGCCTCATGGATCCAGTACTCCGCCTGCCACGGCCGCCCGCGTTCAATGCAAACGTGCGCGCGAACGACGTGGTGCATCCCGATCCCAAACAGGTTGTCCGACCACGGCAGAGGAGCGCTCGCGGGTGGCTGTCCAACCTCGCCGAACAGCAAATGGAACCGGGGCCCCAGTGCTCCGAAGGCGGCTGCAGGGGTGAAGGAAAGATCGACTTGCAGGATGCCGGGAAGCAGGAAGACGCGGTAGATGGTCGAGCGAACGGGAAGGTCGAAGAGCACCACCGCGTCAAAGTCGGCCTCTAGGCTCTGCGTCCATGGAGCGAGGACGACCTCTACCGGCACCCCTTCCGCGACACCGAACGTCAGATCGATGTCGGACCAGCGGTCCTCTCCACCCGCGGAGGACCCGACGGCAGCCGCCGCAACCACGTGGGAGTCTCCCCGCGCCTTCTCAATGAACTGCTCCCGGATACGTTCACGATCTTCGGGGCTGAACACGATCCATCAACCTCGTCCTCCTCCAGTCGGGTGCCATGGTCGGTCGGGCCCGGGTCGGCTCACTGTAGCGCTGATAAACCAACGCCACCATCCTGACCCCACGTCACCGACCACCGAGCTGAGCGCCCCTTATGGCGCACCTCAGGCCGCGGCGGATGGTCGGGTGGGGGCATGATCCCGTCTTAGAGCAATGCCGCATCGTGCTGGACAGCGCCGGTGGGGACGTGGTGGGAAGGCGTTGAGGGCGGTCGCGCGGTGGGAACTGGTGCTTCATGTACGTACATGTATAATGGATGGCGCTGACCACAAGGCGAAGGCCCGGCTGGCCGTCGAAACCAAAGCCGGACCTTCTTCGGCCCCGTTGACTAGGGCGTTGCCGCTATTTTACCAGGGTCGGCGCCCCTCCTCAATGGTTCAGGGAATCTTTCGAGGGCGCGTTCGTCATGCCACACCTCGCTTGGCCCCGGACTGCTGTCTCTAGAGCCGTTGTCACAGGGGCTCTGGCGCTCCTCGGCGTGAGGATCGCCTGGGCGATCATCGATGCGCTAAGCGTTCGCATCTTTGACTGGTCCCTGCCCCAAATACTCCCGGTAGTTGCATGGATCCTTCTAGACACTCCGCCCCCAGTACTTTGGGGACTGGTGTTAATCTCAGTCGCACTTCATGTCCTGGAGCGCCGAAGAGCAGACAAGGAGTATGACTGTCTGGCGGCAGACTACAACGGGCTTGCTGATGAGTATGACCAGTTGGTCCAAGAAAACGATGAACTGAGCGATGCGAACGACGACCTCGTAGAAGATTTAACAAACGCGAGTCAGCGCGCGGCGGAAAGCTTCGCCGCAGCGGAGAGACTCAAGGCTGCACTCGACAACATGCAGGAGATTCTTAATCTCCGCGCCTCGTTGCTGATTCTTCTGGAGCAACTCGCAGCATCCGAAGACCGCAAGAGGGGCATGTCGAAACTGCTCGGAGAGTACCTCTTAGATGCCATGCGCGCAGTGGGCTCCGATGTTCGACGAGCGACAATCCTGGTGCCAAACCAAAAAGGGGACTACCTCGTTCCGTGGGTAAACTTTGCCATGCCTTCCACCAGCCTCCGGAAAGATCGCTTCTACATCGGTGATCGCCCTGATCGCAAGCGCGGCGTCGCTGGAGTGGTTTTCCGCTCTCGGCAGCTCCTAGTCGTTCATGTGGATCATGATCATGGCATACCGGTCGCTGACCATTCCGAATACATTGACGGGAAAGGCGGGCCAAATCGTGCCCCTCTGCAATACCGATCGTTTGCCGCCGTGCCCCTTGAACGCTCTCCTGAGGACGCCTGCTTAGGTGTCCTCTGCCTCGACAGCGGCGATCGCGCCGCGTTTGATCAACCGATTGTCCAGGACATGCTTCTGGAGATTGGCGCACTGATCGGCACAGCGCTGGTAGTGTATGATCGCCTGTCCCAGCCGGAGGCTTCTGAGTGGAGGCCAGAGCTGGCGGGAGACATTCCACAGTGATGACGGTATCTGCGGCTGGGAGAGGCGTCATGCCAACCACCATCCCCCGTTCAGAGGACCGCCTTGAGCTTTCTCCGCAGGAGCGCCGTGATCGGTTGGTTCAAGCGGCTGAACGGTACATGCGTGGAGAGATCGACGTCAGCGAGTACGAACGGGCAGAGGACCTTTATCTCCCCGATTACCGAGGATTCGCCCTGACCCTGGCTAAGGCCCAACTAGGGGACCGGCCGCGAGTGCAGGAGGAGGAGCCTGTGCGTCGCGTGAAAAGGATCCGTGTTGCCCCCAATCGCGTGAGACCAAGGCAGAGACGACGCTTGCTCTCCTTTTGGCCCTGGCGCCGCTAAGCGAAACGCCGCCCCGAAGGACGGCGCTCGCAACAGAGGAGGAACCGCAAGCCGGGCGAGGAAGCAACCCCGTCTCACCCATCCATCTCCGCTAGCACCCGCGCCAGCGCCTCCGCCAACTCGTCATCCCGCCCCGCGTCAATCCGTCGCCGCGCCAGTTCCACCCGCGCCGCCGCCCGGCTCACCCGCGCGACCCCCAGCGCCAGCTTCCCCGTATCCTCCTCCTCCGCCAGCAACCGTGCTAGCACGAACCGCAGAGCCCCCAGTTCGTCGTCCAGCGCCCGCGTCGCCGCCGCCTGCGCCATCACCCGCCCCAACCGCTCGTCGAAGAGCCCCCGGTATTCTCCTCGCGCCACCCGTCGCCGGAACGTCTCAGCCGCCGCCCGCCGCCGTTCCCGATCCCGCCCCTCCTCATCCTCCTCCCGTAACGCCCGCCGTACATCCACCGTCGCCCGCCGCACCGCCGCTGCCAGGTCCGTCCCTACGTCTCCCCTCCCGTGATTCGCGCACGTCACCTTTCCCCGCCTCGCGAACCGTTCACACCCCGGCGCCACGCACCGCCGCCCCGACCGCCGACCTGCCCGCTTGCCCGTCGCCGTCCCCTTCCCATCTCAGGGCAGCCCCTCCGGCCCCCGCAAGTTAACGAGCGTCTCCAGCCCCCCAAAATGGGCCACCTCTCCTCATCCGTGACACCAAGACCAGCCATCACCACCGGCAACCCGGTAGGGGCGACGCATGCGTCGCCCGGCCTCGCAACCGCCCTATCACGTCCCCCTTGGTCACCTCCCCCAACGTGCCCTCTGGGTGCTTCCCTTCTCCCCGCTCACCCCCTATCCTCCTCGTTAAGCGGTCTGCTCCCGGTGGGACAGCGGGACCTGGGCAGCGCCTGATCCTGCTCGGGACCGTCCTCCCGATACCCCGGACCCGGGAGCTCACCCCGGTCACCCCGAGCCCCTCCCCGCCGTCGGTAGCGGAT
>JAUJMG010000353.1 GCA_030446955.1 Thermomicrobiales bacterium | reverse complement strand
TCGGCTTCCACGGGCAGTACGACGAGACGGGGCTCGCCAACGAGGAGAACCCGCTCGTCTACGTGGATCTGGAGACGGGGGAGTCGTTCCAGTTCGTCGGCAACGACGAGCCGCAGGTCGGCCACCTGGACAGCCTGCTCTCCACCGACGACGCGCTGTTCGCGGCTGACGTGACGGGACCGGCATCCCTCTTCGGCGCCGAGTCGCTGGGCGTGATCTACGAGATCCGGGCGGTGGAGTCGGAGCGGACCGAGGACGGATAGCGCCAAAACCGAGTCAACGTTCGGTGAGGAGGGTTGCCGCGTGGCTTGTGACCCACCCGGCGCGGACGGTGAGGGGCGGAGCGAACGAGAGGATGTCTACTCCTTGAGCCATCGGCCGCCTCTGTTGACCGGCAGAGGAAAGCGCCGCCAGCCGTCTGGTGGTGCCAAGCGTGGGCTCTCGGCTTGGCCCCGCGTTGCTCGGCCGGTTACTCGGCCGGTTCCTGGGTTATCGCCTCCGGAAAAGCCGCCACCACCAATCCCCAACCACGATCTTCACGGTAGGCAGCCTCGATCTCGGCCAGCATGACCTGGAGTCGGGATTCGTCGTAGCCCAACTCCTCGGCCGCCGATCGCGCTATCGGCAAAACCTCCGCCTCGGCGTCGGGGTGGCCGATCTGCTTGTCGACGACGTAGCAGGCAGCCAGTAGCCGCACTCCCGCCTCAGGCTCGCCGAGGACGGCGGCGAGTTGCCCAAGCCGAAGGAAAATGACGCCCTCGACGTAGCTGGGCGGTGTCTGCTGCACGAGGGCTAGAGCCTCCCGGAACCGCTACGCGGCGCCTGCTGGATTGCCCAGGTCGAGCTCGATGGTGGCGAGGGCGTGGAGCAGCCGCAGCGTCCCCTCCTCGTCACCACGCTCCCGCCGGATGGCCAGGGCGCGCTCGAACAGCGCCCGCGCCTGGTTCAAGTCGCCCTGGTCCTGGAGCACGCCGGCCAGGTTGTTGAGGCCTTGGGCAATGTCGGGATGATCCGGCGGCAGCGCCGCCTGGCGGATGGCCAGGGCGCGCTCGAACCGCTCCTTCGCCCCGGCCAGGTCGCCCTGGTCCTGGAGCACGCCGGCCAGGTTGTTGAGGCCGGTCGCTACGTGGGGATGGTCGGGGCCGTAGACCCGCTCGGCGATGGCCAGGGCCCGTTGGAGCGTGTCTTGGGCCTCAGCGAATTGGGCACGCTGTCGAAGGTAGAGTCCTGCTTGATTCAATAGCCGGTCAGTCGCTGCCGCTGCCGCGTCCAACTCTTCGGCGTGCGCGGTCGCTGCCAGGGCGTGCGTGAGCAACCGCGCGCATGCGAGCCAAGCGTAGGGCTCGGACGGCTTATTGGGAAAGGCCTCGTTCACTACGCTGACCGCAGCCGCCGCGCACCTCTCCCGTTCAGGCATCGTGAGCCAAGAACGGGCGACAAGTTGGACGAGGCGGTGAACGTTGAGCGTCCTCCCCTCGCCCGCCCCGGCGAGCGAGAAACGCAGCAGCAGATCGACCGCCTCGACGGCGTCGGCCGGGTCACGTAGCGCGGAGGCCAGAGGCTCGGGGAGCACACTCGCGTGGACGACGATGTCGTCGAGCGGGATCGCCTCGGGCGCAAGGAAGGCGCATAGCTCGAGAAGGTCGGCCGCGGCTGCTGAACGCTGCTCAACCTCGGTGAATGAAATAAGCCAGGTGGTCGCCGCCCGTTCCCCGTATTCGCCGGTCCGAGCGCGGTCGAGTTGGAGGCGGTCGAGGGGCTGCCGCCGGAAGAGCGCCAGGTAGTCGGCCAGCGTCACGAGGCCGCGCTTGTCCGCGACGTAGGCCCCTGCCTGCTCCAACGCCAACGGCAGGCGACCCAGTTCCTGCGCCAGTTCCTGGGCTCCCTGCTCGTCATGTTGACCGGATCGCTTCTTTAGGAAGAGAACGGCATCGTCAAGGGGAAGCACGTCCACGTCGAGGGGCTCGGCAACGTGGGACCAATCCCTTGCGCGTGACGTAATGAGGACGTCACAGCGACCACGACGCGGCAGGTACGGTGCTAGCGCGTCCTCGCCGTCCTCGGCGAACCGGGGCACAGCGTTGTCGAAGACGAGCAGCCAGCGTTTCCCCGTCTCGGCCGTGCCCTCCAAGTGGTCTATCACGGCGGCGGTGACGACTGCTTGCTCGGGGTTCCCTGCCTCAGGCAGTCCGAGTCTCCGTGCAAGCCGCGCGTAGTCCGCCGCCAGGCTCGTGGGCGTCTGAGCCCGGAGCCACCAGACTCCGTCGTAGTCGCCTGCGCGTTCGTAGGCGAAGCTGACCGCCAGTTGGGTCTTGCCGACGCCGCCGAGACCCTGGATCGCTTGAACCAGCACGGCCGGTCCGCCTCCTGCCGTGAAGGCCACCGCCAGTCGGTCCAGGAGGTCGCGCCGGCCGACGAAATAGGGGTTCCAGCGATGGGGCACATCCCAGATCCGTGGCCGACCCGCCTCAGAGCCTGATCGGCTCTCATTGACGGGCTTGGCAGTCCCTGGGCCTCGCAGCCGCTCACCGAGAGCGGTCACGACCTCCTCCGCGATCCGAGCGGCCATCGCGTCCCGCTCAGTGCCCATCCGCGTGGCCGCCTCCTCCCAGACGACGAGGAGTCGCTGGACGTCCCCACCGACCCGGCCCAACTCAGCGCGGACAGCGTCGCCGTTGGCAAGGAGGCGGTCGAAGACGAGGAACTCAAAGGCGCGGTGCGCCTTGGTCCCCTCCCGATCATCCCGCTTCAGTTCCTCTTCGAAGCACGTCTTCATCTGCGCGGCGAGGTTGTTCTGCAGGAACTCGACAAGTTGTGGGTCGTGGCCCTGGAGCAGCGTTGCCAGGGCCCCTTGGAGGGCCCCGAGCGCCTCGTCGCCTCCAGCCCGGAACCGACCGAGCGCATCCGGATCCTCGGCGAGCTCGTCCAGCCAGTCTTCGGTCAGGATCCGATCCGCGCTGCTGCGCAGGTGGCCGAACAGGACCCGGGCGGGAGAGTCCGGGCCCATCCCCCGCTGCCGCTTACCGAGCGGGTGCTCCTCGAACCAGCTGTGCTCCAACTGCTTGGTTCCCGCCACAAAGGCGCGCCGGAAGGCCGCCTGGAGGTCGTGGTTGAGCCTCGCGTTGCGGTTGAAGACGCGGTCGCAGCCCTCTGCCCAGCCGCGGCCGGCAAGGTCGGCGACGGTCTCCGAGCCGACGGCGACGAGCAGTCCCCCGGCGACGGTGCCGACGGCGAACGGTCCTGCGAGGGCCGCCCCGGCGACGACGAGGGTGCCAGCGACGGCACAGGTGAGCGGGTGGCGGAAGCGGTCCATTCGGCCGACCTTTGGGCATCGCGCACACGGAGCACACAGAGAAGGATTCGCGACAATTTTACTGCGCTGCGGCCCAGAGCAGAAGACGGTTCCTCACCCGGTTGGACTCGAGAGCATACCCAAGCGGATACGCCTGTCAGTAAGCCGGCCGCCACCGCCACTCCGGCCTACGGCATCCGCTTCAACACCGGGAGCACCAGCAGCGGCCACGCCTCGCGGCGCGGGTCAGCGTACTCGGTCCGCAGCTCACACCAGGGGCCAGGCGCCTGTAGACAGACGAGGAACGAGGGGGCGGCCGATATGGCCGTCCCCTCGTCGCGTGCTTGCCGGAGCGTTCTGCGGGGCTGCCGCGTCGCCCCTCTGCTATCCTTTATCCCTGCTTCGTGCCCACCCCGACGATCATCTCGCACGGCCCCGCGAAGCCGTCCGGTCCCTCGAACTGGGCGAGTTCCCGCGCTATCTCGTCCCAGGCGGCTTCCCGCTCTGGCTCGGCCAGCCCGGAGAGCATCTGGTGCAGCGCGCCGAACGACTCCCGCTCGAAGCGGACGCATTCGGCCGCGCTTGCCAGCCGCAGGGGCGAGGGGACGATGGCCGTCCGCACCTCCTGGAACCCGGCCCGCTCGAAGGCCGCTGACAGCACCCCCTCGGCGCCAAGGCTGAACGGTCCCGGCTGTCCCGGCGCCGGCGGTGGCAGATTCGCCCGGCGGCGGATGATCCCGACCGGGATGGAGAAGAAGGGGTTGCGCTCGGGCGTGGTGTAGACGATCGCCGCCACTCGACCGCCCGGCTTCAGCACCCGCCGCGTCTCGGCCAGCGCGCCTTGCTGGTCCGGGAAGTAGATCAGACCGACCCGGGAGGTGACGACATCGAACGACTCGTCCGGCACCTCCAGGCGCTCGCCGTCCATGACCCGGGTCTCGAGGTTGGTCAGCCCCCGGTCCGCCGCCGCCTGCGCGGCGAAGGCGAGGATGTTGGGGGCGATGTCGGTCGCGAGGACGTGGCCGGTGGAGCCGACCCGCTCGGCGATCGTCAACGCCGGCTCACCGGCACCGGTAGCCAGATCGAGCACCCAGTTGCCCGGCCCGATCTCGGCCAGGTCGAGCATGACCTGCGTCGATTCGCCGAGCCAGGCTTCGATGGTCGGGCCCCAGCGGTGCCAGGCGTCGGCCGCCTGCTGCCACTGCTCGCGCGTCGTCTCCTTGTAGACGGCCGGATCGAACGCGATGGTTGCCACGGTTGCCTCCTTTGCTTCACGGGCCGCGCCGCTGACCAGTTGCGCGATACTGTTTCCAGGACTCACCGGCATCATAGGTAAGCGGCGTACCAAAAGCGTTCCAGGGAGCGGTCCATGGCACGGTTGCGCGTGGCGGTGCTCGGCGCGCCTGAGGTCTGCCACGGCTCG
>JAUJMG010000063.1:4131-15641 GCA_030446955.1 Thermomicrobiales bacterium | reverse complement strand
CGGTGTTCGTCAGCCGGGTTCGGCCAGCTTCGTGGTTTGAGCGCCGGGGTTGAGCTCCGTGCTGGGGCATGCTAACCCAGGCCCTTG
The DNA here is from genome assembly GCA_030446955.1 of Thermomicrobiales bacterium. Taxonomy (GTDB): domain Bacteria; phylum Chloroflexota; class Chloroflexia; order Thermomicrobiales; family UBA6265; genus LC2-1. Next base: position 15,554 of record JAUJMG010000063.1, on the reverse strand, counting down.
CGGAAGCATCCGGGCTAGAGGCCGCGTCCGACAACGCGACCTCACCCATATGGCGGCTTCGAGTCCGCCACCACCTGCCGGCGCTTTCCTCCAGGGCAATCGCATTTCAAGTCTGCGCATTTCTGGTCATTGGATGCTGCGGCCAGGGTCCTAGTGCCCCTCGGCCGCCGCTCTGCCACCGCGACACGGCCGCTCGGGACGGCCCAGCGCTCCGACCCCTGTCTTCGCCAGCCGTTCAGGACCCTCACCGTGCCTGCGATACGCCGGTGTCAATGGTCACCAGGGCGATTTCGCCCCCTGGGAGGCCAGTTCATAATGCGATTGCCCTGGCTTTCCTCGGCGCTCAGGGGCCTGAGGGCGGAGCCGTCGGGTATAATGAGTAGTGCATCGGTGTCGATGTTGTCGCGTTGCCGCCTCACCGCGGCCCACCACAGGACATCACCCATTACCCGCACCGCAACACCCACCCAGACTCCGACCGAGCACGCCCTCCTCGTCGCCGTGGACCGGTACGATGCCGCTTGGGCCGTCCAGGATTCCCTGGAGGAGTTGGCGCGCCTCGCCGAGACCGTCGATGTCGAGGTCGTCGGCTCGGTCACCCAGAAGCTTGCCCACCCCCTCGCCGGCACCTACCTCGGCAAGGGCAAGCTGCAAGAGGTCAAGGATCTGCGCGAGGAGTTGGAGTATGACCTCGTCATCGTCGACGGGGAGCTGACCCCGGCCCAGCAGCGCAACCTGGAGAAGGCCCTCGACGTCAAGATCATCGACCGCACCGCGCTGATCCTGGACGTTTTCGCCCGCCGTGCCCAGACCCACGAAGGGCGGCTTCAGGTGGAGCTGGCCCAGTTGGAGTACCGCCTCCCGCGCCTGACCGGCATGTGGACCCACCTGTCCCGCCAGGGCGTCGGCGGCGTCGGCCTCCGCGGGCCCGGCGAGACGCAGCTCGAATCCGACCGGCGCGAGCTGGGCAAGCGGATCGCCTTCCTCAAGGGGGAGCTGGAGCACGTCCATACCCATCGCCAGCTCTACCGCGACCGCCGCAAGGACACCCCCGTCTCGGTGGTGGCCCTGGTCGGCTACACCAACGCCGGCAAGAGCACCCTGCTCAACGCCCTCACCGGGGCTGGGGTGATGGCCGAGGACAAGCTCTTCGCCACCCTCGATCCCACCACCCGCCGCATGACCCTGCCGAGCGGGCGGGAGGTGCTGCTGACCGACACGGTCGGGTTCATCAACAACCTGCCGACGCTGCTGGTTGCCGCCTTCCGGGCCACGCTGGAGGAGATCAACGAGGCGACGGTGCTCGTCCACGTGCTGGACGCGACCCATCCCAACGCGGCCGAGCAAGCGACGACGGTCGGCAACGTCTTGGAAGAGCTTGGCGCCGACGACAAGCCGATGGTGCTGGCGCTGAACAAGATCGACGCGCTGCGGTCCGATAGTGACATCGACCCTCCGGCGCTGGCCGCCGAAGTTGGATTCGACCACCCTGAAGACGCGGCAGCGATCTCAGCGCAGAAGAGGCTCGGGCTGGACGGCCTGCTGGCCAAGATCGAGGCGACGCTGGAGGCTGACGCCAACTTTGTCCCGGTTCGGCTCTCGGTCCCGTTCGACCGGACCGATCTGGTTGACCGCTTCCACCGCCTTGGCCGGGTGGAGGAGACCAGCCACGACGAGACCGGCACGACGCTCCTGGGCCAGCTCCCGGCGGCGGCGGTCGGGCGCTTCGCACCCTTCCTTCAGCAGTTGCCGCGCCTCGCCGCCGAGCGCTCCGAGGCTGCCGATGGAGCCGCCCTCGCACCGGATGCCCAGAGTCGCGTCGCTGCGGCGGCGCCAGAATCGGCCGCGTAGACCCTGCTCCCAGCTTCAACCTCGCCAAGTTTGTCCCAGCCGGGCGGTCCCCTGTGAAGGTGACCGCCCGGTCTGCTGTGGGGGGTGCCTACTCGTAGCGCAGCGCCTCTGCCGGGGCGAGCCGCGACGCCTGCCGGGCCGGCAGCCACGTCAGCAGCATCGCGGCGCCTACGGTGAGGGCGAGGATGAGGCCGATGAGCTCCCAGGGCACGATGAAGTCGACATCGCTCGAATTGACCTCGTCGAGTGATGTGAAGAGATTGCGCGCCAGGAGGACGCCGAGCACGGCGCCGGAGAGGACTCCCAGCATCACCACGAACGCTGTCTCGATCAGGAATGAGAGCGCGACGGTCGAGCGCTGGTAGCCGAGTGCCCGCAGCATCCCGATCTGCTGCCGCCGCTCCACCACCGAGCGGAACGCAACCACCCCGACCGCCGCGATCCCGACGAACAAGCCCAGCCCCATGAACCCCTCGATCAGGTAGAGGATCCCGTTGAAGAAGCGTTGCTCCTGTGCGAGTTGATCGCGGATGGAACCGGCTTGCACCCCATTCGGGAGCAGCGCGGCCTCGATCTGCTTAGCGGCTCGATCCGCTTGATCCGGGTCGGACAGGCGGACGTAGTAGGAGGTCCCGGCGGGCTGCGGAAAGATCTTGGCGAGTGTCGGCTGGGCCGTGTAGAGCCCCCAGAACGCGCCGTTCTTGCCGTCGATGACCCCGATCACCGTCACGGGGTGTGACTGGCCCGTATCCGGGTTGCGGACCTCAAGTCCGATTGGCACGAAGGGCTTGTCCGGGCCGATCCGCCCCAGTTCCAGGTCGTCCTCCCACGCCTCGCCGTCGACCGCGGCGGCGTTAATGACCGCGACATCCGGCTGCGTCTGCAGCGCTCGGATCACCTCGGCGTCCGTGGCGTAGCCGATGGCGCGGGCCTGGAGCAGGAAATCGCTCTCTTCGATGAACGCCGGGTCCATGCCGCGGACGCTCCATGTCTTCCAGAGCGGGGCAGCGGCAGGGCGAATCGCGGCGGCTTCGCTGCCAGTCGTGATAGTCCCGATCGCTTGGATGTCGGTCGTGTCGACCCCACGTGCCTGCAGCGCCCCCCGGAACTCGCCGATCGGATTCGTCGACGATCCCTCGGCGACCACATCCCAGCCAGCGCCCGACTTATCACCGAGGAAGAGGTTGGCGACGTTCTTGTTCATGGTCGCCATCATCACGAGAGAGAAGACGATCAAGGAGAACATGGCGATCGTCAGGCCGGTCCGACCCCGGGAGGCTCCGGGGTAGGCGATTGCCGTGCGGATGGCCGGCAGAAGTGACCGGAAGAGCCCTCCCAGCCGGCTCAGCGCGGCGAGCAGCACGCCGAGGTTGTTGACGATCAGGATTGTGGCGCCGATCACCATGAAGATGCCGGAGAGGAAGAACATCTCGAAGTCGCCGTCCAATTCCCCCCAGAGTCGCTCGGCGATCTGCTCCGGCAGCAGCCAGAGGGTGAGCAGGTAGAGCCCGACGATGGTGAAGACCGGTCGCCCGGGGAGGCCGAAGAAGCGTAGCAGGAGGGCCGCGCCGAACGGCAGCAGGCTCATCCCCGCGTAGAACGGGAACTGGGTGCCGCTCTCATGTCCCGCCCGCGTGGCGAATGCGCCCACCAGCAGGAGCAGGGCGGCCCAGACCAGGGTCATCTTCTTACGCCGGCCGGAGGAGGCATCCGGAATGTCGCGCACCGCGGCGACGATATTGAGGCGACTGATTCGCCAGGAGGACCCGACCACGGCCAGGAAGGTGATCGTCACGCCGAGGGCGTAGGCGATGACGAGGCTGCGGGGCGTCACCCGTGGCTCGATCGGCACCCACTCCCCGAAGAGGTACCGGATCCCCGCTGCCATGCCGGCCGCGACCACGACGCCGAGCGCGGCACCGATGAGACCGGCGACGAGCGCGTACCCGGCTCCCTCCGCGACGAACTGCTGGATCAACTGCCGTCGGTGCGCGCCGACAGCGCGGGTGATCCCCATCTCAGTCCGCCGCTCGGCGGCGAGCATCGTGAAGATCAGTACGATGAGGAGGATGGCGGCGGCGACCGAGAAGAGCCCGAGCACCAGAAAGAGGCCGGTGGCGCCTTGGGCCGTGGCGGCGGCCTCGTCCACCCAATCCCGCTTGACGGCGACGACGCCGGTCCCGCTGGGGAGCGCCACCTGGAGGTTGGCGACAACCGAGGCTGCCGGCGCCAGGCTGTCACGCACACCGCCCGCGTTGGAGAGGAGGATCATGCTCAGGACGTCGGGTTGGCCGGTGATCTGCCGGAGGCGATCCAGCGGCACGGTCATCCCGATCTTGCCCGGTTCCAGCACGCCGCTGAGAACCGTGTTCTCGGCGATGGCGCTCACCCTGAGGTCAATCGGCGCGTTGCCGTAGTAGACGGTCAGGCGGTCACCGGCAGTCGCGTCCAGCTTGTTCGCCGCCGCCTCGCTCAGCACGACCCCGTCTGCCGGAAGCGTCGCGAGATCGACCGGTTCTCCGTTCAGACCCTGGATGCCGCCGAACGCTCCAATGCGGCTCGCTTCGACGCCCGCCAGCGTGACTTCCGGCTCTCCCTGCCCCTTGTCCTGGTTAAGGACCGGCACGGTCTCGACCAGCACCGGCAAGATCCCGTCGATCCTGTCGTCGTGGGCGAACGCCTCGTCCAGGCGCGTAAGCGTGGCGGCGTCGATCTTCTCGGTGGAGGCGCGACCGATCTCCGGGTCGCGGTTCTGGCTGGAGACCACTACCTCGTCGACGTGGCCGAGTTGGCGATAGATGTGGCTGGTGGTCGAGTGATCGATGGTGTCACCGACGCTCAGAGCCGCGGCAATGATCAGCGTTGAGAGCATCAGCCCGACCACGATCAGCGTCGTCTGCGCCCGCCGCCGGGGAATGTTGCGGACCCCCAGCTTGAAGACCACCGGCCGCCGCCAGGCCACCCAGGCGACCGAAAGCAGGCAGACCGCCAGCAAGGCCAGCAGGACCAGCATGATCGAGGTCATCGAGACCCCGAAGACCTCGTTCATCGGAAGACTCCTTTAGCACGCTGCGGCCGGCCTTTTGTTGCCGGCGCTCGATGGCTGTTAGACCGCGACGAGATCCGCCGTCGGGATCAGGTCACGAGGGAAGGACGGCTGTGAGGGGATAGGGCTGACTGACTGGACTTCCTCGCCGACGATGAGGCCGTCGCTCATCCGGATGATCCGGTCGCACAACGCCCCCACCCCCGGATCATGCGTCACGATCACCAGCGTCAACCCCGCCCGGGCGTTCAACTCCCGTAGCAGGTCCAGGATCTCCGTCGCCGTCTTGGAGTCCAACGCTCCCGTCGGCTCATCCGCCCAGACAATCGCCGGTTCGTTGACCAGGGAGCGGGCAATCGTCACCCGCTGCCGCTGCCCCCCCGACAACTCCGCCGGCCGGTGCTTGGCCCACGCCCGCAGCCCGACCGTCTCCAGCTCTGCCAGGGACTTCTCGCGGGCGTCCTTCGGCTTGACCCCGGAGACGAGCAGCGGCAGTTCGACGTTCTCGACGGCCGAGAGGACCGGCAAGAGGTTGTAGACCTGGAAGATGAAGCCCATGCGGCGGGCACGGTAATCGGTGCGCTGGCGGTCGGAGAGGCGGGCCAGGTCGGTGCCTTCCAGCCAGATCTGGCCGGCGCTGACCTGGTCGAGGCCGGAGAGGCAGTTGAGGAGGGTGGTCTTGCCGCAGCCGGAGGGCCCCATCACCGCCACCATCTCGCCCCGGGCCACGGCCACATCGATGCCTTTCAGGGCTTGGACGGTGCTGGTGCCCGTGTCGTAGGTCTTGACCACCCCAGCCGCCCGGATGATGGCGTCAGGGTTGGAAGCGCCGGTGCCATCCATCGGGACCCGGCCAAGCTTGTTGGAGCGTCCGAACATGGTGAGTTCCTTCTTGCGTTGGGCACCTGCGGGACCTAGCTGGCCCGTCGCGGTTTGCGTTGGTAGAGATGGGCGAGGCCAAAGAACGGACGTTCCCTGGCCTCGCTCGCGAGCCCTGCAGTAGCCGGGATGTGCTACCCGGCGGCCTGCTCGAACCGCTGGTTGATTGCCTCCCAGTTGAGGGTGTTCCACCAGGCGGTGAGGTAGTCGGTGCGCTTGTTCTGGTACTTCAGGTAGTAGGCGTGCTCCCAGACGTCGACCCCGAGGATCGGGGTGCCCGGGACATCGACCACGCCGGTCATCAGCGGGTTGTCCTGGTTGGCGGTGCTCGTCACGGCCAGTTCGCCGTCCTCACCCAGGATCACCCACGCCCAGCCCGAGCCGAAGCGGCCGAGCCCGGCAGTGTTCACCGCCTCCTGCATCGCCGCGAAGTCACCGAACGCGGCGGTGATGGCCTCGGCTACCGCGCCGGTGGGCTCGCCGCCCCCGTTCGGCCCCATGATCTCCCAGAACATCGTGTGGTTGACGTGGCCGCCGGCGTTGTTGCGGATTGCCGTCCGCTTCGCCTCGGGCACGCGGGCGAGATCCTGGATCAGCTCCAGCGCGCTCAGCCCCGCCAGGTCCTGCTGATCGGCGACCGCCTTGTTCAGGTTGTCGACGTAGGTCTGGTGGTGCTTGTCGTGGTGAATCTGCATCGTCTGGGTGTCGATGTGCGGCTCCAGCGCCGCGTAGTCGTAGGGCAGCGGCGGCAGCGTGTGGGGGCCAGTTGTGGCAGCGGGAGTTCCTTGCGCGGCGCTGAGGGACGAGCGTCCCTCGGCGTTGCCCCTCAACCCGGGCAGCGTGACCAGCGTCGCCGCCGCGCCGATCCCGGCAAATCCTCCGATCAAGTTTCGACGAGACAGATAACGGTCCATGCCTTTGGTGCTCCTGTGTGTGGGGTGGGCGGGGAGACCCGCCCGCCCGTCATGGCAGCTGAATGTGCCGGACGCTCGTCTACTCGCAGCCAGGACCGGTGCCGGTCTTGTAGATCCCGACTGGAGACTGCCCCTCGAGTTCGACGCCTCCGACGACGGTGCCCAGCGCGTACATGCCAGGGGTGCCCATGTGCACGTTGTCGTGGAACTGGTGGAAGCCGCCTTCGCTTGGTCCCTGTGACGTTTGGCCGCTCGCGATGTCCTCCACACAGGTGCCGGGTGTGACCAGGTAGTGTTCGTGTGAGGCCGCTGCCGGAGACAGGATGACCACACCCAGCGCGGCCGCGCTGCCGACAACAAGAGCCTTCCAGTTCTTCATGATCTTCACTCCTTCATCGTCTGATTCGTCTAACGTCCGTCTCGGTGGCCCGTCGGGCCGACGTGCCCGCGGATGGGCGTTGTTGGCGTGTAGGTGTTCGAGCGCCGTTGCTCGCTGGGCTTCCTTGGCTCGTGCAACCTCCTTCCGACTTCCCAGTTCGCGCCCGCCATTGCCAGGTCGCGATATCGAGAATAGGGGTCGTCCGTTCCCAGTCCGTTACGAGCGCCGTTACGGCAATCGTTTGGTTGCGCAATTGGGCGACGGAGACCAGAATCAGCGGTATCGCTGATGGAGGGTGAGTGGGTGCCCCGTACGGTTGTGCTGCTCTTGGGTCCGCCGCGCATCGAGCGCGACGGAGCGCCGGTCGATGTCGATACCCGAAAAGCGGTCGCGCTGGTCGCCTACCTGGCGGTCACGCGGCAGCGTCACCGCCGTGAGGCGCTGGCGGCGTTGCTCTGGCCGGACTATGAAGAAGGCCGCGCCGCGCTCCGGCGCACCCTCTCGGCGCTCAACAAGGCGCTCGGCGAGGGGTGCCTAACCGCCGATCGGGAAAGCGTCGGCTTGGGCGGAGGCGACGACCTCTGCGTCGATGCCGATCGCTTCGACGCGCTGCTGGCGCAGGTCCGGGCGCACGCCGATCCGGCGTCAGAGGTCTGCCCCGCTTGCCTGTCGGCTCTTGACGAGGCGGTGCGGCTCTATCGCGACGATTTCCTGGCGGGCTTCACCCTCCGTGACAGCCCCGAGTTCGATGACTGGCAGTTCTTTCAGGCCGAAAGCCGCCGTCGTGATCTGGCCGGCGCCATGGAGCAGCTCAGCCGGACGCGCGGGGGACGGGGCGAGTTCGAGGAAGCCATCGCCCACGCCCGGCGGTGGCTCGCCCTCGATCCCCTGCACGAGCCGGCGCACGTCTGGTTGATGGAGCTATACGCCCGCGCCGGGCAGCACGCCTCGGCCCTACGCCAGTACCGGACCTGCGCCCGCGTCCTTCAGGAGGAACTGGGTGTCACCCCGCTGGAGGAGACCACCCGGCTCTACCAAACGCTCAAGGAGAACCGGGCGGCCCCTCCCGGCTCCGCCCGGTCGCCTCAGGCCCCGGCGTCACCCATACGCCAGGCGCCACCTCTCCCTTCCCCGGAACCTCCTGCTCGGCAGTTCGATCACCCGCTCGTCGGCAGGTCCGGGGAGTGGGAGCGGTTGCTCGCCGCGTACGACCGCGCGGCGCCCGGTCACGTCGTGCTGGTGGAGGGGGAGGCAGGCATCGGCAAGACACGGCTGGCCGAGGAGTTCCTGGCCCACGTGAGGTCACAAGGCGCGGTCATGCTGACCGCCCGCTGCTACGAGGGGGAGGCGAACCTGGCCTTCGGCCCGTTTGTTGAGGTGCTGGGCACCGCCGTCCGGATGCTTTTCGGAGGCGACAGGCTGGAAGGGCTGCCGCCGCACGTCCTGAGCGAGGCTGCCCGGCTAGTGCCGGAGCTTGCCGGGTTGCGTCCCGGCTTACCGCCCGCACCGCCGCTCGACAACCCGGGCGCGCAGGCCCGCTTCTTCGAAGGGATCACCCGGGTTCTCCTCGCCGCCGTCGCCGACGGGCAATCTGGCTTGCTCTTCGTTGACGACGCCCATTGGGCGGACGCGGCGTCCCTGGATCTGCTGGCGTACCTCATCCGGCGACCGCGCGAGCGGCTTTTGGTGCTGCTAGCCGCTCGGGGAGAGCAGGCGGCGGGGCCGAGGCTGCACCACCTCCTGGCCGATGCCCGCCGGGTCGGCGCCGCCACCGCCATTCCGTTGCCCCGGCTGAGTCGTGCCTCCGTCGAAGACCTCGTGCGAGCGGTAATGCCGGCCATGCCGTCTTCGCCCGGTGCCGGAGGCGGCGATCTCGCCCGCCGCCTCCACGGCGAAACCGAGGGCCTGCCCTTCTTCCTGAGCGAGTATCTGGTGGCGATGGGGGAGGGGACGCTTGGCCGGGATGACGCCGCGTGGGACCTGCCTGGCGGCGTGCGGGATCTCCTCCGCGCCCGTCTCGCGGCCGTCTCCGAAAGCGCCCGTCAGTTGCTTCACGTTGCCGCGGTCATCGGGCGCTCCTTCGATTACGGCGCCGTGCAAGCGGCGAGCGGCCGGGATGAGGAGATGGTGGTGACGGCGCTCGAAGAGTTAATCGGACACGGCATCGTCGAGGAAGTGCGCGGCCGTCCGGGAGAGAATGGTGACCACCCGACCTACGACTTCAGCCACGAAAAATTCCGCACCCTGGTCTACGACGAGACCAGCTTGGCGCGGCGCCGCCTCCTGCACCGTCGGGTCGCGGACGCGCTCGCGGGTCGCGCTCGGACCCCGCCTGATGCCGGCGCGCTCGCCGGGCAGATCGCGCACCACTATCGCCAGGCCGGGCAGGACGCCGTGGCGGCCGCTTACTTCGTGGCGGCGGGCGAGCACGCCCGCTCCCTCTACGCCAACCTCGAGGCGCTGCGCGACTTCCAAGCCGCCCTCGCGCTTGGGCACCCGGAGTCCGCCGGTTTGCACGAGGCTATCGGCGACCTCCAGGCCCTCTCCGGCGCCTACGGCGACGCGCTCGCGAGCTACGAGACGGCGGCCGCGCTGAGCCAGCACCATGCCCTGGCCCGCCTGGAACACAAACTCGGGCAGGTCCATCACCGGCGCGGCGAATGGGACCTCGCCGAGCGGAGTTTCGAAGCCGCCGAGACCGCGTTTAGGGACGGGCAATCTCCCACGGAGTCGGCCCAGCTCTACGCCGACTGGAGCCTGATGGCCCACCACCGCGGTCGGTCCCGGCAGGCCCGTGCCCTCGCAGAAAAGGCGCTGCTGCTGGCCGAGCAGACCGCCGACGATCGCGCCCTAGCCCAGGCCCACAACGTGCTCGGCATCCTCGGCGGGGCCCGGGGCGAGACGGTGGTGGCGCGCCGCCACCTCGAACGGAGCGTGGCGCTCGCGGAGAAGCTCGACGACCCGGGTGCCCGTGCCGCGGCGTTGAACAATCTGGCCCTCGCCTGCGGCGCCGGTGGGGAAATCGAGCGGGCCATGGACCTGACCGAGGCGGCCCTTGCCCTTACCGCCGCGCGCGGGGACCGCCACCGCCAGGCCGCTCTGCACAACAACCTGGCCGACCTGCTGCACGCCGCCGGTCGCTCGGAGGAAGCCCTCGCCCACGTCAAGGAGGCGGTGACGATCTACGCCGAGATCGGCGTGGAAGCGGGAGCCGTCCAGCCCCACATCTGGAAGCTGACCGAATGGTGAAACGGCGCAGCTCCCGGAACCCCTCCCGAGAACGCCACGAGGTCAATCGACGCCTTGGGGAACCGCGGCTAAGGCGCTTGCTTCGTCCGGGAAGACGGCCATGAAGTCGGCCAGGCGCGTGATGGTGAAGATCTCCACGTAATGCTCGCTCAAGCCGCAGGCCATGAGGCGTCTACCACTGTTCCGGGCTCGCGTCAGCAGGCCGACGATCAGGGCGATGCCGCTGCTGTTGATGTACTCCACGCCGGCGAAGTTGAGCAGGATCGCCTTACCCGTCGCGCCTTCGGCCTCCAGGTAGGCCATGTTGAGCGATTCCTCGGCAAACCCGTCGATCTCGCCGGCGAGGTCGATGATCGCCGCCCCCGGCTGGTGACGCACTCCCACCGTAAGACCCTTAGCCGGCATCCGCATCTCCTCCCAGTCGCATGATCAATTCAAGCGTGTGCTCGTGGTCGTCAGCGCTGACCCGCGTCTCGTCCACCATCTGCTCGATCAGGAACAGCCCCCAGCCGCGGGGGGACTGGCGACCGGCCAGCTTCGCCTCGATGTCGGGCATCTCGGCAGCACCGCCGGACGGCCCTCCGCCGCAGTCCTTAATTCGGATCGCGAGGGCGTCGTGCGACGCCTGCACGGTGATGTCGACCGGAAGGTGAGGCTGAAACCTGTTGCCGTGCTCCATCGCGTTCAGCGTCGCCTCGGCGACGGCCGTCTTCAGCCGCTCCACGCGTTTCGGCGGTAAGTTCAGGCCCCGCACCACCTCGGCGACTCGCTCCATGGTCAGCCGCTCGTTGCCGGGCTCGCTCGCCACGCTCCACGCGGCCAGGGTTCGCCATGTGGCGTGATCGCTGCCATCCTCCTTCGGGTCGGTCATCGGCGCCGGTTGCGGGCAGCGCTGGAGTGAAACTAGGGTGACGTCGTCTTCAGGCTCCCAGGCCGGCCCCGTGAACCGCGCGAGACCGTCTAGGAGGTGCGCGATCGGCGGTGCTCCGTCCGGGTACTGATCGGTCAAGAGCCGGCGCAGGCGGGGAAGACCGAACATTTCGCGCCTTACGTCATGAGCTTCCACCAGCCCATCGCTGTAAAAGAGGACGGTGTCGCCGTCGCC
>JAUJMG010000063.1:0-4031 GCA_030446955.1 Thermomicrobiales bacterium | reverse complement strand
CGTCATGAGCTTCCACCAGCCCATCGCTGTAAAAGAGGACGGTGTCGCCGTCGCCCAGGAACACCTCCTGCTCCTCGTAGCGCATGCCCGGCATCGCGCCCAGGGGCATGCCGGTGGCCCGCAGTTCGGTCACGCCGCTCTGGTGGCGCCGGTAGGGCAGGTGGTGCCCGGCGTTGGCGTATGTGAGCCGCCCGCTTCCCGGGTCGAGGATGGCGTAGAAGCACGTGACGAACATCTTCGGCGGCATGTCTGGGCAGAGCAGAGCGTTGGCCTGCTCTAGAACCTGTCCGGGCGAGACGAACTGGAGCGCCGTGGCGCGTAGCACGCTCCGGGTTGTCGCCATCACCAGCGCTGCCGGCACCCCCTTCGAGGTCACGTCGCCGATGATGATGCCCAACCTGCCGTCCGGCAGCTCCAGGAAGTCGTAGAAGTCGCCGCCCACCTCGCGAGCAGGCCGGTAGGAGGCCGCCATCTGCCAGCCGGGCAGTTCCGGCACCGCCTTCGGCAGCAGCGTCTGCTGGATCAAGCGGGCGACCCGCAACTCCTGGTCGATGCGCTCCCGCTCTTGGGCTTCCGCCTGCTGCTGCCGCACGAGTTGGGCGACCCGCACCGGCGGCGCGGCCTGAGCCGCGAGACCGGTCAGCAGCGCCCGGTCGTCCATCGAGTAGGGCTGACGGTCACGGCGCGGTCCAAGGTTGAGCAGGCCGATGAGTTCCCCCTGGCTGAGCAGCGGCACGACCAGCGCTGCGCCACTCGCCCGCAGGGCGGAGAGCGCCGGCGAATCGACCTCGATGTCGGAGACTGCGGCGGCACCGGATCGGTGACGGAAGTAGGCGATGAGCGGGTCGTCCGGTGCGAGCTCCGGCGCTGGGATCACCATGGGCTGGGCAGGCTCCTGCTCCCGGGAAGACGATCGCCCCGGTCCGATCTCTGCCAGTCCCAGTAAGCGACGCCAAAGGGCTCGCCGGTGCGTCGTCATCGAAGCTCCATCGAGGTCCGATGAGCGGATTGGATTCCACCCTACCGCACGAACGTCCACGGAGGGCTACGGACACCGTTACGAACCGCGATCGCCGCGCTGGTCCAGCGGTCGCAGCCAGAGTGAGACGTGTGCCGGATGGAGGGCCCGCTCCACTGTCCCCAGCAGGTCGTCCGTCAAGCCGTTCAGATCGACCTCGTCGCGGACGGTCGCGCTGAACGTGGCCAGGGTCCGAGTCGCGTCGTACTTGGCGCGGTCAAACCGGCGGTCCATGAACCCCTGAATCCGGCTCCGAACGGGGCGGAACGACGCTGCGACGGCGAGCGTCGACGCTGCGACCACGACAGTATTCGCGCGCTGACCCACGACCGCCGTCAAGAATGCCCCGAGGCCCACGACGCTGGCCATGTAGGCTACCCCGAGGATCCCGGTCAACAGACCGTAGACCAATGCGCGGTTGACCACGCGGTCGATGTCCCAGAGCCGGTACCGGACCATGAGGACGAAGAGCAGCACCGGGATGATGGCGAAGAGGGGCGGAAAGACCAGAAACACGAAGCGTTGGAGGGCCCTGACTGACTCGACGGAGCGACCTCCGCTCCCCAACCAAGCGATCAGCAGTGTGGCGCCCCAGAGCAAGGTCATCACGAAGGCGAGGGTGAGCGACCACATGAGAACCCGCGACTGCTGACGCTCCTCGGGTGTCGCGGCGTGCCGGTATCGCAGCGCCTGCGAGGTGATCCCCGTGATCGGGATGATGACGCCGAAGAACCCGACGAACCCGCCCGGATCTCCGTGGATGGTGGAGCCAAAGAGCCAGCCGACAAACGCGAAGAACACGATATAGATGAGACGCAGCGGCCATTTGAGCCAGCGGATCGTTGACCAACGGGGAGCGATCTTCTCATCCGGAAAGAGCATCAGCGCACCCATGTACGCCACGCCAGAGACAAGGTGGAACATCTCGTGAATCTGGTTGACCACCGGAGTCAGGTACTCGACGCCGTGGGCCTGGAGGTTGAAGACCGCGCCCGTGCCGACCATCCCCACCGCTAGCAGTCGGGCAGCCCAGTCTTGCGGCCGGAGCCGGACCAGGAAGATTCCAAGGACGAGATTGCCCACGCTGAAGAGGTACTGGAGCGTGATGGCAGGAAAGGATTCCGTGATGTGCGACGCCGTCGCGATCCCGCCCGCGATCTCCCGCCCGGCGGCTGACTGGAGCGTGTTGCCCGGAGCTACGACATTGACCGTCCCGTTCATCGTGGGATCCACGTCGGAGCGAAAGTAGTATGTGCCGGGCGAGGAGGGAGCCGTGAACCGGTAGACCGTGCGGGTGGGTTCGTCGTCGCCGCTCGCCGGTCCCTCAATGACCGGACCTTGAAAGATCGCCTCTCGGGCAGAGGCGTCGGTGTAGATCGAGAGGTTGTGGCGCGCTCCCCGGTCCTCGTTCAGGAAGTGGATCACCGTCGGTTGACCCGCGCGAAGCGTCAGCTCGCGCGTTGTCTTGGCCCACGGAGCCCAGACCCTACGCTCCGCGAACCGGGGATCCCAGTCAGAAATTTCGATGTAGATGACCCGCTCGCCGTCAGCCCAGCCATGCAGCGTCTCGTGCAGCGACGGGGACGCCCTGACGAAGGCGGGAGCCAATCCCACTGCCAACCAGATCACCGCGGCCGTGACGTAGGCGGCGAACAGGCCCACAAACGCGATGCTCGAAACCCGCGCGGCCGTGCGCCGGAATGGCGAGACCAACCGGACCCCAGGATGCACCAAAAACCACCCCGTCTATGACGTTGGGACCGAGAGCGTTGCGATCCTCTATATATACATATACGCGATCCACTCTGACGATTCCGCTTCCGCCGGGGCCCAACCGTCAGCGCCAACACCCGCCCCGCGTTCCCGCGCATTCGCCGCACATCCTGCGGGTGCCCCGACCGTCTCGGCGCGGAAGGGGTCCGCTATACTCGGCCCACCCGCGGGCGTAGCAGGCTGGAGCGTCGGAGCCGACACTCGGCGCCCCAGCGAGTCCACCCGCATGCACAAGCGCCAACATTGCCGAACCCTGGACGATGTCAGCTTCCGGCGCCCAATGCGTGTGCCGCCGCCTCACGTCCATCCAGCCCGACCACGATTGGAGACCGACTCGAATGCATTCTGACCCGGGCAAGACGGCCCCCGGTCCGCGGTCCGATGACCAAAACGCCGGGAGGGCGGAGCGCACCACGCCGGGGATGACCTACCGCGACGCCGGGGTGGACATCGACGCCGCATCGGAGGCCGTCGCCCGGATCAAGACCCGCGCGGCGGCAACTCTCGGCGGCGGGCTTGCCGCTCCGGTCGGCCACTTCGGCGGTATGTACCGGCTCCCGGCGGGTCCGGATCGCATCCTCGTCGCCAGCGCCGACGGGGTCGGGACGAAACTCAAGCTGGTCTTTGTCCTCGGCGGTGATGCCCACGCCCGCGTCGGCGCGGATCTGGTCAACCACTGCGTCAACGACATCCTGGTCCTTGGCGCCCGCCCGCTCTTCTTTCTCGACTACGTGGCAATGGGGCGGCTCGACCCGGAGGCGCTGGATACTCTCGTGGGCGGCATGGCTGCCGCCTGCGCTGAGCACGGCGTGGCGCTGATCGGCGGCGAAACGGCCGAGATGCCCGGGCTCTACGCGGCTGGCGAGTACGATGTGGCCGGGTTCATCGTCGGCGAGGTGGCGCCGGACGCAGTCGTGGATGGCTCGGCGGTCACGGCCGGCGACGCGCTGGTCGGCCTGCCAAGCGACGGGTTGCATACCAACGGCTACAGCCTCGCCCGGCGGATTCTCGGTCTGACTGGGGACGCGGACGGGGACCGTCGCCGGCTGGAGCGGCCGCTCCAGGGCGGCGACGGCGAGACGATCGGGGCGGCCCTGATGCGCCCCCACCGCCCCTACCTGGGTGCGGTGATGCCGCTGGTGGAGCGGGGACTCGTGCGGGGGATGGCGCACATCACCGGCGGCGGGCTGCCCGACAACCTGCCCCGGATGCTGCCGGCCGGGCTCGCCGCCGACCTCGA
>JAUJMG010000352.1:2458-4730 GCA_030446955.1 Thermomicrobiales bacterium | reverse complement strand
TGAGCGTCGCTTGCCGCATCCGGGAACTGGTGGAGCAGGGCGACGTCGTCGAGGATCCAGAAGGAGCGGCCGTGGGTAGCGACGACGAGGTCCCCCTGGGTGACGACGAGGTCGTGGACCGGGACGACAGGGAAGTTGCCACCGAGCCGGCGCCAGGTTGTGCCGTCGTCGGAAGAGACGTAGATGCCGGTCTCGGTGCCGGCATACAGGAACCCGCGGCGGGCAGGATCCTCACGGACGACGCGGGTGAAGTCGTCCTCCGGGATGCCGCCGACGATCTTCTGCCAGCTCTCGCCGAAGTCTCCGGTCTTAAAGAGGTAGGGCTGGAAGTCGTCCCGCTTGTAACGGGTGGCGGCGACGTAGGCGACAGCCGGGTCGTGGGGGGACGGCTCGACGGTGGAGATCATGGCCCACTCGGGAAGCTCCGGCGGCGTGACGTTCTGCCAGGAGTTACCGCCGTCACGGGAGAGATGGAGGAGGCCATCGTCGGAGCCGGCCCAGAGGAGGCCGGGTTGGAGCGGGGATTCGGCGAGGGCGAAGACGGTGCCGTAGACCTCGGCGCCGGTGTTGTCCTTGGTGATCGGGCCACCGGAGGGCTGGAGGGTGGCGGGGTCGTTGCGGGAAAGGTCGGGGCTGATCCGCTCCCAGCTGCCGCCCTCGTCCGTGGAGCGGAAGACGACGTTGGCGGCGGTGTAGAGCGTATTCGGGTCGTGCGGGGAGAGCACCGTTGGCGAGGTCCAGTTGAAGCGATACCGGAAGTCCTTGGCGCCCCAGCCGGAGTAGGCCTCGGGCCAGACCGTGACGTCGCGCAACTGGCCGGTGGCGTGATCGTAGCGGGTGAGCAGGCCCTGGTAGCAGCCGGCGTAGACGACGTTGGGGTCATCCTGGCGGACGGCGATGTGGCCGGACTCACAGCCGCCGATCTCGTACCACTCGGTGAGGGTGATGGCGTCGTAGTTGGAGCGGCTGGGAACGCTCATCGTCGTGTTGTCTTGCTGGGCCCCGTAGACGCGGTAGGGCGTCCGGGAGTCGACCGTGACGTGGTAGAGCTCGGCGGTCGGCTGGTTGTAGAGGGTGGACCAGGAGAGACCACCGTTGAAGGAGATGGTGCCGCCGCCGTCGTTGCCGAGGATCATCCGCTGCGGGTTGGCGGGGTCGATCCAGAGGTCGTGGTTGTCTCCGTGAGGGGCGGGCACGGGTTGGAAGGTCTTGCCTCCGTCGATGGAGCGGAACATCTCGACGTTAAGGCACCAGACCGTGTTCGGGTCCTTGGGGTCGGCGCAGAGGTGGGAGTAGTACCAGGCGCGCTGGCGAAGGTTGCGCTCCTCGTTAACGCGCTCCCAGGTCTCGCCGGCGTCGTCCGAGCGGAAGACGCCGCCCTTCTCGTGCTCGACGATGGCCCAGACGCGGCCGAACTGGGCGGGGGAGGCGGCAATGCCGATCTTGCCCTTGATCCCCTTCGGCATCCCCGGCTTGTCCGAGAGGTCGGTCCAGGTGTCACCGCCGTCGGTGGATCGCCAGAGGCCGGAGCCGGGACCGCCGCTGCTCAGCTCGTAGGGGCTGCGGCGGGCTTCCCAGAAGGAGGCGTAGACGATCCGGGGATTGGTGGGATCGAGCGAGAGGTCGACGGCGCCGGCGTCCTCGCTCTGGGAGAGGAGGAGGTCCCAGGTCTTGCCGCCGTTCGTGGAGCGGTAGACGCCGCGCTCGGGGTTGGGGCCGTGGGCGTGGCCGAGGGCTGCGACGTAGACGAGATCCGGGTTGGTGGGGTGAACGCGGATCTTGCCGATGTTGCGGGTGCGCTCCAGGCCGAGGTGGGTCCAGGTGCGGCCGGCGTCGGTGGTGCGGTAGACACCGTCGCCGTGGGAGACGTTGCCGCGGATGGTGGCTTCGCCCATGGCGGCGTAGATCACGTTTGGATCGGCGGGGCAGAGGGCCAGACCGCCGACCGAGGCGCGCTTGAAGAAGCCGTCGGAGACGTTCTCCCAATACTGGCCGCCGTCGGTGGTTTTCCAGACCCCTCCCCCGGTGGAGCCGAAGTAGAAGACCCCGATGTTGGAAGGGTCGCCGGCGACGGCGACGACCCGCCCCCCGCGGTGGGGACCGATCAGGCGCCATTCGAGCCGATCGAGCGGATTGGCCGAGGTGTCCTTGCCGTTCTGCGTGTGCGTCACGTTGCCTCCCTCTGATGGGTGGACGGTAGGGAGCCGATTATAGAGATAGTTGTCCCTCGTGCCCTGCGACCACGTCCTGGACTTGGCCAGGAGGGGATGAC
>JAUJMG010000352.1:0-2358 GCA_030446955.1 Thermomicrobiales bacterium | reverse complement strand
CTCTATTACTGGATCCTCGACCTCATGACTGGAAAGCATCCCACCTTCCGGCCAGAAGACTTCACGCTCGTCAAGGAGACGGCCTCCGGGAAGATCGTCTCCTCGATGGCGCTCCTCTCCCAGACCTGGACCTACGACGGCGTCCGGTTCCCGTTCGGGCAGCCGGATGTCGTCAGCACCGATCCCGCCTACCGGCGGCGGGGCCTGGTGCGCGCCCAGTTCGACGAGATCCATCGGTGGAGCGCCGAACGGGGCGAGCTGGTCCAGGGCATCACCGGCATCCCCTGGTACTACCGGCAGTTCGGCTACGAGATGGCGCTCAGCCTCGACGCCCACCGGGCCGGCTTCCCGTCCCTCGTGCCCGGACTGAACGACGGCGACCGGGAGCCGTTCGTCTTCCGCCGGGCCACCCCGGACGACCTGCCGTTCATCGCGGAGATGTACCTACAGGCCACCGCCCGCTCCGTCGTCGCCTCCGTGCGCGACGAGGCGTTGTGGCGCTTCGACGTCGAGGGCCGGAGCCCGAAGAGCGGGAACGGCAGGGAGTTCCGCGTGATCGAGGCGGCGGATCGGCCGGGAGAGCCGGTCGGCCTCGTGATCCACTCCCGTAAGCTGTGGGGGGCGGAACTGGGTGTTCGCCTCTACGAGGTGAAGGCTGGCCTGCCCCTCGTGGCGGTCACCCCGAGCCTGCTGCACTACCTGGAGACGGTCGGCGCCGATTACGCCCGGCGCGACGGCGAGGAGTTCGCGACCTTCGTCTTCCATCTGGGTGAGGAGCATCCGGTCTACGACACCATCCCGGACAAGCTGCCGAAGATCGGCCACCCGTACGCCTGGTACATCCGGGTCCCCGACCTGCCGGCGTTCGTGCGCCGCATCGCGCCCGCCCTGGAGCGGCGGCTCGCGGCGTCGGCCCAGGCCGGCTACACGGGCGACCTAACGCTCAGCTTCTACCGCACCGGCCTCCGTCTCCGCTTTGAGGAGGGTCGCATCTTCGCGGATCGGTGGACGCCTGAGCGGGTCGAGGCGGGCGGCGCGGCCTTCCCCGACCTCACCTTCCTGCAGCTCCTCTTCGGGTTCCGGTCACTGGACGAGCTCCGCTACGCCTTTCCGGACTGCTGCGTCTCCACGGACCCGGCCCGTGCCCTCCTGCCCGTCCTGTTCCCGAAGAAGCCCTCCCACGTCTGGTCCGGCGGTTAGGTTGAGGATTTGGGTAGAAAGCCTGGATGTCGTCTTGGTCATTGCACCGGTAACGGTGCGTTTGCCGGGACTTCGACCATCACAGTGGGCGTCATGCGCGGCATGGTTGGATATCAGGGGGACTACCGGGGCGCTAATCGCGCGGGCGCGTCAACCACCCGGCCGCAATCACGTCCAGCACTAACAGCACGCCAAGCAGCACCTGGGTGGATGCCGCCGGGAGCCGCCCGTCGGTACCGATCGCGGCCACCAGGCCCACCAAGAGCAGCACGGTCGCCACTGGCCCCAGACGGGCGAAGATCCTCTGTGTCCCGCTCATGACCGCGTTCCTCCGCCTTGATCCGGCCCCGGGATGCTCTTTAAGCGTCCCTATCGTGCTCCCAGCGTAGGTCGCGGGTGCGGCCGAAATTCGAGCAATGGGTCACGAACCGGCATCGAAATCTTCGCGAAATCTGCTCGTCGTGAGTCCAAGCCGACGCACGGGGGCGCTGTTAGTAGCGCAGGCGGACGGTAAAGTCGCCCTCGCTCGTCCCGTCGTCCTCTGCCTCGGTAATCCAGACGGCGTAGGGGCGGCTATCCTCATTGATGGGTTTGCCCCGGGCACGCCAGGCAGTGCGGAAGGCCGTGAGAGCTGGGTGACGGGCCAGTTGCTCCCCGAGCATCGCCCACAGCGCATCGATCTCGGCGGCCGGGCACGGATCGGCATGTGTGCGGGAGAACTCGAAGGTGACGGTATTGGTCGCTTCGTCCCATCTTGCTCGACTTTGCGATCGCCCGGTCTGCTGATCACCCATGCTCTTCCCTCACTGCGGCGTTCCTCGCGACCTCCGCGGTAATCCTGGGTCCGCTCTCATGTCGTCGCATTCTGCGTGGGGTTCTCGCGGAGCGGCTGCGCCCTTGACCTCCATCCTGGCTCAAACAATCCGGTCCCATCACCTCCACGGACGGGCGCGGAGGTCGACCAGTCCACCGCGTTAGGAGAAGCACGAGGGGATTTGGTCCCGCTTCTTCCCATCCCCATGCAGTGGCGACGCGCCCCTTCGGACAGGCAGCCTTCCCTGCAGCCCGTTGTCATCTCTGAGGTCCCAGACCGTTGTTGACCGAACAGAAACGCCGACAACCGCTTGCGCAGCCGTCGGCGTTTCATGACCGAAGCAC
>JAUJMG010000351.1 GCA_030446955.1 Thermomicrobiales bacterium | reverse complement strand
TCAACAACAAGTTCGTCGACGGTTGTCCATTGGCACTGTTCATACTCCTGTCCCTCTCCTGTCCCTTTCCAGATTGCCGCCTTATGGCGTGGCGCAGCTTGATGGGCGCCACCCGATGAACAGTCGCATTGGTAAGCGTGGCCCATCGCTGCACGGCGAGATCGCATCCGGGGTTCCACTCGGTGCTGAGTTGTGGTGACGTGGGCGCCGACTGAATCCTGAACGGATGACTGCTTGCCCAATGGCCCACGTGGTTATCCCGGTTGCTGGTCGTACTCCGCGTCGGTGACGTGCGTACCCCAGGCAACAGGGCTGCCGGTGTCGTCGTCCTCCTGCATCACCAGGTGGGTCATGAACCGGTCCGGGGCTGCACCGTGCCAGCGCTCCTCACCCGGCTCGAAAAACACCCGGTCACCGGGCCGGATCATCTCGACCGGCCCACCGCGCCGCTGCCAGCAGCCGACGCCCTCGGTGACGTAAATGATCTGGCCCACGGGGTGCGTGTGCCAAGCCGTGCGGGCGCCTGGCGTGAAGTGAACCATGGCGCCGCCACCGTGTCGATGAAGACCGTACCGATGAACCAGTCACTGGGACCGGCCTGGGTGGCAAGGGAATTTCTGGTGATCTTCATCGTATCGTCCGTCGTTACGTTATTGAGGGTTGTGCCGTGGTGGGCGAGCGGGACGGTTAGCCCATCTGCTTCGTGCGTTCTGATCGGATGACAACGACCACCCACTCGTGGCCCGGTTTGCCGAACGGGTAGCGATCCTGACCGAGGTACTTCTTTGCCATCGCATTGATGAACGCCCAGTCCGGGTCCCGGTCGATCCGCGCGACGGTGCCACGGACTTCAAGGTAACGGTAGGCGTTGGCCGGGTCGATGATCGAGAGGGCGACGCGCGGCTCACCTTTTGGACCGATCGTGGCGACATGCGCCATGGCAGCCGACGCCAGCAGATCGGCGTACTCAGCCGGGATAACGTCACTCGTCAGGGTGCTTCAACCATTCACGACGAGCCCGAGATGATCGTCCCGGCCGCATCCGCTGTCCGCGACTCAGCCCCTACCGCGACCTCGCTCCCGTCATCGGCGACGACGATCACGTTGGCGCTGCCGAAGATGCCCTGGCCGACCACGACCTCGTGGCCACGGTTCACCAACTCGGCCACCGTCTCGTCCGGGAAGCCGGCCTCCAGCTGCAGCGTGTTCGCCGCCTGGTGGGGATACGTGGACGGCGGGAAAGCCGTGCTGACGAAGCGCGGCCGGTTCACCGCCTCCTGCGCCCCGAACCCGAACTCGACAATGTGCATCACCTGCTGCAGCTGTCCCTGCGGCTGCGTGTCCACCCCGGTATTGCCGCCGAGGATCACCGGCCGCCCGTTCCGCAGCGCCATGTAGGGGCAGGACGTGTGGCGCACCTTCTTCCCGGCCGCGAAAACGTTCGGGTTCCCTTCCTCCAGCGAGAAGAAGCTGTTCCGCTCGTTGATGTGGATGCCCGTCCGCCCGACGACGAGGAACTGCAGCCCGATGCTCGTCGTCACCGCTGCAGCATTGCCGAATTGATCAACTACATGGAAGGTCGTCGTGTGCGAGGCGCGGCGGCTGTCGAGGCCGCTCGAGATCGGCCAAGCCATCGCCGCGTCGGGATCGATCCGCGCTCGCTGCGCCTCCGCGTGCTCCTCCGAGAGGAGCTGCTCCACCGGGACATCGACAAATGCCGGGTCGCCAACATGCGCGTACCGATCAGCAAAGGCGAGTTTGATCGCTTCTACTTGGAGGTGGATGGTGTTCGCCGAGACCGGTCCCACTCCAGAGAAGTCGTACCCCTTAAGGGTGTTGAGCGCCAGGAGCATCGCAATCCCCTGGCTGTTGGGTGGGTTCTGGTAAACGGTGACATCCCGGTAGTCGATCGAGATGGGCGCCACGATCTCCGCCGAGAAACCGGCGAAGTCCTCCAGCGTGAAGTAGCCTCCGTACTCCTCCGAGAACGCCACTATCGCCTCGGCGATCGGCCCACGGTAGTAATAGTCCCGCGCTGCCTGAATCTGCTCGCTCCGGCCACCGTCAGCCTCGTAAAAGGCGTTCTGAAGGGCCTGGAAGGTATTGGACAAGTCGGTCAGTTGCACGATCGTCCCCTCCCCCGGCAAGCCGCCATCAGTGAGGTAGGTCGCGGCGGAATCGGGGAACCCGCGGACGACCTCTTCGTCGACGCCGAGATAGTAGGCCATCTCGGCGCTCACCGGGAAGCCGTCACGGGCCAGCCGGATAGCAGGCGCCAACACCTCACCGAGTTGAAGCGAACCGTAGCGCTCCAGCCAGAGCATCCAACCATCCCAGGCGCCCGGCACGTTTGCCTGATGCATGCCCGGCTGCTCCACTCGCTGCCGAAAATCCTCCAAGGTTGCCAGGCTCCCCACCGGCCCGACGCCGTCGAGGCTCGTCACCGTACCCGAGTCAACCTCATAGTAGAGTGCCCAGACCCCGCCTCCGAGTGCACTTGAGAAGAACGGCTCAACTACCGTCAGCGCCGCCGCGACCGCCACCGCGGCGTCTGCCGCAGTGCCGCCCGCCTCCAACACCTCAACACCAGCCTCGGTTGCAAGCCGGTGGGACGAGACGACCGCCCCAGCCGGGCCCTCCTGTGCGAGGAGGCCCCCTTCACGAGAGGTCAATCCCCCCATCACCACGGAAATCCCAACTGCCGCCCCGGTGACGAATCGCCGCCGGTCGATCCACGGGGACCAGCATCCCGCGTCGCGAGGCTTGAAATGGTTATTCATGTCATTTATCCATACTGAGCAGCGAAGGGACTCAAGCGGTCTAGCGGCCGACCAAGTTGCCCTGGTGGTGGACAGAGCCAGCCCGTCGCATAGATCACGCCCCCATACTGATTCGATAGAGCAAGCCGCTTGTGTCGTCAGAGACAATGAGACTACCGTCGGGAGCTATGATCACGCCCGCCGGGCGACCCCAGCGCTCGCCGTTGGCGTCCTGCCAGCCGGTGACGAAATCACGAGCTGTGACGGGGTGGCCCTCCTCGAACTCGATGAGCAGCAGCTTCGGCGCGGCCGGCGGCTGCCGATTCCATGACCCGTGCTGGACCACGACGAGGTCGCCAGTCAGGTCATCGGGAATCTCTACACCGTCAAGGAAGGCAAGCCCCAACGGCGCCGAGTGGGCTTGGATGCCGACCGTGGGCGGGGTCACCTCGGAGCAATCCGCTCCGGCGTCCTGGGGAATCGCATCCGGTGGGAGGCAGTCGGGCCAGCCGTAATCCGCTCCCTCCTCGACAATAGTGACGAGATCTGGCGGGATCTCGTCACCCTGGTTGTCGCGCTCATTCACGGTCGCCCAGAGGCGATCGGTTCCCGGCTGGAAGGCAAGTCCGACCGGGTTGCGCAGACCGGTGGCAATAATTTCCAGATTAGTCCCATCTGGGTTAGCGCGGGACACGGTCGCCCGGATCCGATCCTCCTCCTCACAGATGTTGCAGGACGAGCCGACCGCCAGGTAGAGCATCCCGTCAGGCCCGAAGGCGATAGTGCGCGTGTGGTGGCCGCCGGTCGGGAGGTCGGGGATGATGATCTCCTGCTGGCCGACCGGCCCGGCCGGATCGTAGCGGTAGCGGGAGATCTGTTGCTCCTCCTCAACGTAAAGGTAATCGCCACCATTGGTGGTGAACAGCGCGACGCTGGCGGGCTGATCCAGGTCGCTGATCAGTGTCTCCGGCTGGCCAAGGTTGCCATTCGCATACCGGTAGCGATAGACGATGCCATCCTCCTGCGCGCCAACGAGCAGGTTTCCGGCGCTGTCGAAGGTCATGAAGCGGGGCGCGCCGAGCCCGGCGCCGACGATGGAGATCATGGTGCCCGGGGGCGCCATCAGGGTGTGATCGCTGATGCCGAAGCCGTTCGGATCGGCGACCGCGACCGGGGCCAAATCAGGATTCGCCGTCGCCGCATCGTCGACGATGAGTGCGGGCCGCTCCTGCGCAACGGCGCCGGCGTGACCGAGGACCATCGGCACGATGCCGACAACGAGCAGGAGCACGACATGGAACGTGCGCGTCAGTCGGTGAACGAGATGCATCCTGTGGGACATATTCAACACCCTCCTGGTCGGGGTGACCGCGATCGCCTGCCGACGATCAATTCGCCAGCTCGGCCCTCACGGTGAAGTCGCCGGTCTGGTTGGCGATCACATCCACGCTGCTGTCGAAGTGGCCGATCCGCACGATCCCGCTGAAGTAGCCGACGTCGCCGTAATAGAAGACCAGATTGCCCCACGGGGCGTAGTAGCCGATGTCGGTGGGGAGAGGGTCGTCGCCTGCTGGCATGCCCTCGATCGACAGCTCCCGGGGCAGGTGCGCGAATATCCCTAAGCCTTGGAAGCCAACGCTCCCGGTCGAGAGATCCGGCTCCAGGTATGCCCGATGACACTGAGCAGCCCGCTCCTACAAAGAACACATACCGTGCCTCGGCGAGATCGCCGATGTGTACGTTCGCAGTCTGCGAACGAAACCCTCTGCTGTAAGTGTACGAGGGTGATACCCGTCGGCTTTCTGGGTACTGCTATGCATGCTTGTGTGGTGCCCTTTATAGCCAAATGGAGTGTAATCCGCTTTGGAGTAATAGCATCCTGAATGTAGATAAGGGTCTGTGACGGAGTCTATCGGCCCAGATACCACGATGGCAGGAGCATCCCTGCGTTGGGGCAAGACTGACTCAAGCAG
>JAUJMG010000350.1:3124-4737 GCA_030446955.1 Thermomicrobiales bacterium | reverse complement strand
GAGCGCGTAATACTGGTCGAGACAGTTGAAGAAGTTGCCGGAGACCTGGACCGTCCGCCCCTTTCCCCCTGCGTAGGTCCGCGCATAGTCCGTCATCTCCTTGAAGTACCGCGTGATCGCCGCTCGCTGAAAGCGGATATAGGTCCAGAAGAGCGGGGTGATCTCCCGGTTGGACTTGAAATCGAACCCGCGTTCGAGCAGCCACTCTCCATAGTGGAACCGGGCGAGGTCGGTCACCTTGAGTTCCGATGGCAGTTCGTCCGGGGAAAGAGATTGGAGGTAGTGGCGGAACTGCTTCATACAGTCCTTGCAGAAGCAGCCGCCGTACTGGAGCGTCGTCAGCGGCAGTTCCGCCTCATCGAGCTGAACGCCAGCCACGCCGGCATCGATCTGGATTCGAATGATCGCTTTGAGGTACTCCCGCCACACTGGATTGTTGCGGTCCATCGCGTAGCAATAGTGCTCCCGATCCGGGCACTCGACCCAGTGCGCATGGCAGGATTGCCCGTGGATGTCCCGCGAGCAACATTCCTCCATCAGGTCGGTGACGTACTCTCCGTCGCTGTTGATCAACCCGCCGGGAAAGTACTGGCGATGGGATTTCCAGAGGCGAGGGTAGCGATCCTGGGAGAACTCACGAAGACCCAACCAGTCCCGGTGGCCCGCTCCGCGCAGCTCGTTGAGGGCGAGGATCCGATCCTCGTCGTCGTTCAATTCGACCGGAAACTCCCAGCCCTGGACCTCGAAGACAATGCCGAAGACCTTGATTCCCCGAGATTGCGCCTCGGCAATGAATTCGGCGTCGTTCACGAAACCGTACAGCCGGAAGCGTGGATCGATCTCGCCCCATGCTTCCTGCTCGAGATAGGGCAAGGATATCGATCCCCCGCCAAGAGCTGACCAGACCAAAACGGTGGCACGGTACTCGACCAGGTCGTCCACCATTTTGAGACGGCGTGGCGGAAGACTCGGGTGATAGTTGTGCTGGCGTGGAAACCACGCGTCGAAATACACGCCCCGTTCCATGCGGACTCCTTGCCTGTGCATGGGCAGGGGAACCTCCGCGCCGCCCGGTCGTCGTCGGTGTTGGATCTCTGGATCGTCGCGCTAGGCTGGAGCCGGCGTCTCCTTCTGGCCAGCTTTCAGGAACGTGAACTGTACTTCGGAAGGATCGTCCCGTGGCTTGCCGGAGTCCGCCCAGAAGGCATTCATCTTGTCGATTGCGTTTCTGCCCCAGGACACCAGCTCGGCCAGGTGCTCGGGGTCATCCATGGTCAGCTCCCGGATCCAGTCGGTGCCGAGCATCACGTGGGTCCGCTCGTCCGCCTGCAGATAGTCCGAGAGCTCGGCGATGCGGGTGTAGCCACGCGCCGTCGCTTCCTGGCGCCACTCCCGAAGCGTTTGCATAAGGTTAGCTTCGGCCCAGCTATTGGTGACGGTCAGCCGTTTCAGTGGATCGGGGTCGTTCTGCATCCACCACCAGAGGAGCGACCACGGCCCATAGCCAAGCTCTCCTCCCAGTTCATCCTCTACAGCCTTGGCCACGATTTCGATGTGGCGAGCCTCGTCCCACATCTGGTGAGCAAGCTCCATCCGCATGGGCCAGGGAAGCT
>JAUJMG010000350.1:0-3024 GCA_030446955.1 Thermomicrobiales bacterium | reverse complement strand
ACAAGCCGGGCCTCGATATCAGCCTGAACATCGAGCGCATGCCGGCGCTCACCGGCCGAGCGGGTCATGTTGTCGAGCACCGCCTGGCCCCAGGCGACGTGCGACTGGGCGATCCCGGCAAGGTTGCGCAGAAGGCGAACGGTGGGAGTATCGGTCAGTGGATCGGTGGCGTCGGCATGGTAGACGTAGGTGCTGACCAGATGCGGCTCGAGGACGCGGTAGACCGCGACCAGCCTATCGGCCACGTTATCGAGGCCCCAGACGTATTCACAGAGACGCGCGAACTCGTCGGTCGCGGGTTCCTCAGAGAGCCGGCCAGATCGCAACTGCTCCAGGCGCTCCCCGAGCTGGTTTGCCGCCTGCGCATGGTCGTAGACGTGGTAGCCAAAGGTCGCCTTCAGGCTGATCTGGGGGGTGGTATGCGACCATCCGCCGATCATCTCCATCAGCTGCACCTCCAGATACCGGTAGTTGGCGAGGCGCTGGGAGTTCTCCTTGACACCGAAGCGTCCACCGAATTCGCGACGATCGACAACAGGCATGGTAATCCTCTTCTAGCGGGCGGGATTCTGCGGATCGGGAAACACGACGGTGGCCTTGACGAAGCCAGGAGGCTTGTCGTGGGCTGTCTGGAATGCGTTTTCGATCTTCTCGATCGGGAACCGGTGGGAGACCAGGTCATCCAGCGCGATCTGACCGGAGCGCATCAGACGCATTCCGGTGTTCATCCCATGGAGGATGGTGTCCACGTCCCGGAAATGGCAGTTCGCGATGCGGTACGCCATCCAGTTCCAGTGCCCGAGCGGAATGCTCCGGGAACCTCCCTGGTGGTAGCCGACGATCGCCAGGGTGCCTTCCATCCTGGTCGCATCGGTCGCCGCATTGAGACCACTCTGAGAGCCGGTGACCTCGAACGTGAGGTCCGCACCCCGCCCGCCGGTTGCCGACCGTACCACCTCGACCAACGAATCGGAGCGTACGTCCACGGTGTGCGTGGCGCCCATCCGGGCTGCTCGCTCCAGGGCATCCGGGCGGGTATCGGCCACGATCAGGTGGCGCGGGCCACGAAGCTGGACCAACTTCTGGACCAGGCTCCCCATGAACCCTGCCCCGATGATGACGACATCGTCGGCGAGCCTGGAGTTCGCCCGTTCGACCGCGTTGACCGCACAGGCGAGAGGCTCGCCGAGCGCGAGATCGAGCGGCAATCCTTCGGCATCGAAGCAGTGTGCCGCATCAACCGCGACATACTCCGAAAAACCGTGGCTCGTCACCCAGGCCGCAACGCGATCACCAACCGTGAGCTGGTCCACGTCGGCCCCCACCTGCTCGACGATCCCGCTGACTTCATGGCCAATCGACCTGGGAAAACCTTCCAGCCCGGCGTGACCTTCCCACAGATCGAGCTCCGACGTACAGACACCGCAGGCAGCGACCCGCAGCAGCACCTGGTGAGCCACGATCCGGGGCGGCGGTAGATCGGCCAGGCGGAACCTGCCCGGCGCTTCCAAGATGGCAGTCTGCACTCCCGCGCCCTTCTTTCCTCGATGCCTGCACGTGCTGACGGGTGTTTGGCCTCTGGAATGCCTATTTCATCCCCGTGACAGCGATTCCACGAATGAAGTGGCGCTGGAACACCAGGAAGACAATGAGAACCGGCAGCGTGGTGATCACCGACCCCGCCATCAGCAGGTCCCAGACCGTCCGGTTTCGAACGACGAACAGTGCCAGCCCCAAAGGCAGGGTCCGCAGCTCTTCGCTGCTGACGATGATCAGTGGCCAGAAGAAATCATCCCAGACGTAGGTGAAGGTGAAGATGCCAAGCGCGGCTAGCGCGGGCCGGCAGAGCGGCATCACGATCTGGGCGAAGATGCGGAACTCGCTGCCGCCGTCCACGCGGGCGGCATCGAGCAGATCGTCCGGGATGCTCTTCATGTACTGGCGCATCAGGAAGATGCCGAATGCGCTCGCACCCTGGGGAACGATCAGTCCCCAGTAGGAGTCGAGCCAGCCGCTCCCGCCGCTGCCCATGATGTCGTTGCCGCCGAAGAACGGGATATGCCGGAGGATGACGTAGTTGGGGATCAGCGTCACCTGGCCCGGGATCATCATCGTGCCGAGCGTAATGATGAACAGCAGGTCACGGCCCGGGAAGCGCCGCTTCGCGAAGGTGTAGGCGGCGAGGGAGCTGGTGAACAGTTGGAGGGCGGTGACGGTGAGTGCGACGTACGCACTGTTGAAGAAATAGCGCCCGATCCGCTCCTGCCTGAAGAACTCCACGTAGTTGTCGAAGCTGGGGTTGCGGGGAATCCAGCTGGGCGGCCAGCGGAACATGTCGCTCACGTCCTGGAACGAGGAGCTGACCATCCAGACGAATGGCGCCACAAAGATCACCGACCCGGCGAACAGGAGGAGATAGACGAGCGCCTTGCCGCTGATCTCCTCGAACTGCTGGCGCCGTCCGGTGCCCAGCTCCCGCGCCGGGACCCGGGTGCTCCTTCGCTCACGTGTCACAACTGCCATGTCGCCGTCTCTCTTGGTCCCTTCGCTGGATTAGTACTCGATCTCGCGGCGAAGGAAGCGGAATTGCAGCAGGGTGAAGCCCAGCATCATCGCGAACAGGGCGAAGGCCATGGCCGCCGCGTACCCCATGTTGAAATCCTTGAAGGCCGTCGTGTAGATGTACCAGACGATGGTCCTGGTCCGGCCGAGCGGACCGCCATTGGTCATGATGAAGATCTGGGTGAAGACCTGAAATGATCCCAGGATGGAGATCACCAGGAGAAACAGCGTGGTCGAAGAGAGCAGGGGGATGGTGATGTCCCGGAGCCGTCGCCAGCCGGTCGCGCCGTCGATCTTGGCCGCGTCGTAGTAATCCTCCGGGATCGATTGCAGCCCGGCGAGATAGACCACCATCGCGAAACCGACGCCCTTCCAGACGCTGGTGATGATCACGGCGGGCATCGCCAGGTTCTTGTCCGCCAGCCACAGCAACGGCTCATTGATGATGTTGAACTTCATCAG
>JAUJMG010000349.1:2013-4740 GCA_030446955.1 Thermomicrobiales bacterium | reverse complement strand
CAGATCGAACAGGGTCGTCGTAGACATGCTCCTCCTCCCACACGCGTCGTGTGGGAGGAGCGTCGTGAGGGCGCCTCACAGGTGATCCAACAGCGGATCTCACAATGGCCGGCGATCTGCGGACTTTTTTCTCGGCTCGGTCTTACAGCTGCCGGTTTTGGGTCTCGCGCGGGCGTACCAGCGTTCGCTAACGAGCCGACGTGGAGGGCTCCGCATCAGTGGAGGTGACCGAGGGCTTACGTCGTGGATCCGCCACCGAGCGACGCCGACTAGAGCCCGTCGGCGGCCGCCGCATAGGCGTTGAGAGCCTCCGCAGCGGCTTCTCCGTCCTGTGGAAACGCACTCTCTGCCCACTGGCGGGTTTCATCCGGGCCTGCGCCACCAGCGGCCCAGCTGCGTCCGAGGCTCGCGGCGCCCAAAAGGAGCTGCGAACGCTGGTACGGATCCGCGCGCTGGGAGGCGGGACGGGGCAGGGCAAAGAGTGCGTCGTCACCGTCCATGGCTGCCTTGACCAAGATGCCGAGAGGGTTGGACATGCGGTAGCCGCTGCGAACCTGGCGCTCGATGCTGCAAGCTGCTCGAGCGAGTCCGTCGGAATGGACTCGGCGAAGCTGGTTCCGTCCGCGGCGGTCGAGTACGTCCGGCAGGCCGTGGTCTCGACAGGCGGCCATGAGAGGTGCGAGGGCCTCATGCACCTCGGCGTCGGTCAGCGGTGAGGCCGTGGAGGCGGGTTCGGGGTCACCTTCAGGCTCTAGTCCGCGAGGTTCCGCGCGCAGTGGTTCTGGTTTCGCGCCTGAGTAAGCAAGCTTTCTTGCTGTCTTAGTAGTTACAGAAACGCGTTCTTCCGCGAAGTGCTCGGTAGCTTCGCGGGATTCCGCGAGGCGCGCGACAACCTCTCGCGGGTGGCGCGACGGTGCTCGCGGATCTGCTTGCGCCAAGAACTGCTCGGCCAACCGGGCGAGTCGGTTGCACGTTTCGAGCAGGCCTTGGGCGACCTCAACCAGAAGGGACTCAGCCAAACCCTCCGAGGAGGGTTCCGGCCGCGGAGTGGCCCTCATGGCGCTGCGGGATCGCTGTTGGGCCTCAGGGACCGTCTGGAGGCGCTGACGGTCGTCTGACGGGCAGTGGGCGTCTGAGGGGCTGTCGAGGAACAGCCGAGCTCCACAGCGCCGGAGCCGTCCGTGAGCGGCGAGGTCGCTGAGATGGCGCTGGGCCGTCGATCGGGCGACGCCGAGACGAGCGGCCATGTCGGCCAGAGTGGGCGCCCGCTGATCTGAGGTCAGAAGCTCGAAACCACCGCCCGGGTGCGGCGTACCCCAAGTGGCGATGAGCACGTCCTCCACGTCGTCGCGCCTCCTTCGACGGCGGGCCAGCCGGGTACGGGCCGAACGCAGCTGGTCGAGGTCGACCAGGACGCCGTCAGGCCGCCTGGTGACGACACCGGGGCCAGCGTGGGCGAGGTAGTAAGCCACGGTTCCCGCAGACCGGCCGGTCTGGCGCGCCAGCTCAGCCTGAGTCATGGTCAGGCGGCCGTCTCCGTCGGCGGGAAGCGCCTCTTCCAGGAAGGCCAGTGCTGCCGCGCTGGTGCTTGCCATCACCGCACCCGACGTGTCGCGTCCACGGCTGCTCGGCAGTGAGGTCGGGCCCCAGACCGCAACGGTCCCGCCAAGAAACGTGGCTCAGACCAGAGCTTTGCGGGCTGGCGGCAGCGGGCGTCGGAACCCCCCAGATGCAAGCCCCGTGCCAAGAACCCTTGCTCAGCGTGCCAACAACGCTTTGCAAGGTGACAACGGCGGGCGTCAGGATCCGCCGGCTGCAACCTCTCTGCCAAGGGTCCTTGCTTTGCCCTTGGCACCTGGTACGATGACCCACGGAAGAACGAGGACATCCTCCTCCGCCTTTCAGTAGTCCAACAGTTGAGGCCCTCCCGCTGAGCCGGCTAGCCGTGCGAGAGGGTCGAGCTATGTGTTGAGGAACACGGCCTTCCGTTGACGCGGAGGGCCGTGTTCCGAATCACAGGTGTGTAGTTCGCTCGTGTTTTAGCTGGAGCGGGACTGCCGGGCGCGGATAGGCATGCAACGCTGTGTCAGGACCCGATGACAACAGGGGTTGGCACTGTGCAAAGTGAACCGCCAACGGGCCTTGCTTCTGCTGCCGGTCCGAAGGGCACGCAGTGACACAGGACGCGTCGAAGCCACCTGTTCGAGCCGAGCCTGATTTCTACGGGGTGGCCGAGCTCGCGGCCATGCTTGGAGTAACCCGGCAGGCGGTGCAGGCAAGGGTGAGGAAGGGCACCATTCGAGCCGTCAAGGTCAATGGTGCCTGGCAGATTCCCGCGGCCGTCGCCAAGGCACTCCTCGACGCTGAGCGGGGCAGCGCGGTGGCATCCGGGAGGGTGACCGAGCTGCCATTGAACCGAGAAGCGGGTCTTGGCGCGCACCGCTCTGGCCGACTGGAAGAGCTAGTGGGTCTCATCGCCAACTTGGAGGCGCAACTTCGCCAGGCCGAGGCTGACCGCCTGGCGCAAGGTCGGCTCTTCGAGGACGCCCTGGCCGAACTCCGGGCTCAGCTGGGGGCCAAGGAGACGGACGTACGGGTGCTTCGGGAGGAGCGCGGGCGCCTACGCCGCGCGCTCGCCGTGCTGGTCGGCGAGGAGCCCGAGTGTGCTGGTGGTGAGCCGTAGGCAGACAGGCTGCACCAAGCCGCACTACCGCACTCCCCCACTCC
>JAUJMG010000349.1:0-1913 GCA_030446955.1 Thermomicrobiales bacterium | reverse complement strand
CTGGGCGTAGGCCTCTGCCGAGGCCCAGCGTTGCCAGCACTCGACCCAGTCCAGAACGTGGTCGTTAGTGGTCCGGATGGTCGTCATCGCGGCTACTCCTTCGACGCCGGGGATAGGGAATCCTGGCGTGGGGCGGCGGCTCGAAAGTCGGCCAAGCGCCGGCGGAAGGAGTCCGAGGCGTCCGGGGGAAGTTCCCACAAGAGCATCTCGATCAACTCCACCTTGCTTGAGCGCACGCCGTCTTTGCGCAGGGCGTGGAGTATGTCGCTGAGTCGGTCGTCGAGAGAACGCCGCACCCGTACGGCCAGGTTCGTAACCGGCTCGTCGGCGGAGGTCGTCGGTCGTTCGCTCCGCTCGATAGAGGCCGTGGTCGGCGACCGACGCCTTCGGGATGGGGCCGGCGGTGTCCCTGCCGGCGCGGTGGGTATCGCCGGCTCGGCTCGGGGCTGCGACTCCCCCGCCGCGTCGTTCGCAGCTGCCTGGGACTCGGTGGCGGGCGGGTCGTCAGAGCGCTGACGCCGCGGTGGGGGCACCGAACGGGACCGCCGCTGGACCCGGCTCTGGAGGACCTCGAGACCACTTGGGGTGTCAGACACAGTGCTCCTCCACGACTCGTGCAAGGGTGCGCAGTTCCCCCGCTACACGCTGCACCTGACGTCCCGGGTTTGGCTGCAGGGTAAGGGCGGAGCGACGCACACGTCGCCGCATCCAGCGATGCTCGGATATCGGCGGTGCGACTGGCTTGTCCCCGGCAAGCTCGGCCAGGCGCTCGACGTAGCGCCGAGGCGGCGAGGGAGGAACCATGTTGGGGACGAGGAGTAGCCGGTAGCCGGCGAAGTCGTTGAGCATGCCGGCCAGCGCATCCATTTCTCGTGCAGCGAGAATGACCGGCACCACCACCAAGTCGGCTACCTGCATGGCTCCGTCGGTCAGGGCGTTCGCGCCGGGGTGAGTGTCAGCGATGACCGGGCGGTCCCACTGCTTGGCCCATGACGACAGGCAGTCGCCGATCACGAGGTCGGGGATGTCACTTGCGGCCAGGTCGGGGTGCGATGGAATGAGGTCAGGCTGGTTCCGGCGTCGCCTGGGGCGCGGGAGCACGGCCGGACCTGCCTCGACGGCATCGAGAAGGGGTGCCCGTTTGAACGATGTGGGGTCGTAGCCCCACATGCGGGTCGCTCCCCCACTGTCCCAGTCCAAGTCGACGAGAACGCCGCCCAGAGCGGCGGCGAGCTCGTAGGCCAAGGTGGTCTTGCCGACCCCGCCCTTTGTGGCGGCGACCGTAATTACAGGCATGTAGGCATGCTGGCACACCGGCAGGCCTGGAAGCGAGCATGCACGCCTGCGGGGTGATCTGCAGCGGCGCACGCGGGGAGGGCGGCATGCATGCAGGAGCGGGGGCAGGGGAGGGAACAGGGGCGCATGAGTGCGAGCGAGCATGCATGCATGTTCGCGTCACACTAGCCCCGAGCCATGTTGCAAAAACGCGTGTAGCCCGCGAGGAAGGCAAGGCGCTCGATCCCGGTCTTTCCGGACCGATGCTTGGCGACGGAAACTTCGGCCGTTCCCCGGTCGGGCGACTCCGGGTGGTAGAGCTCGTCTCGGTAGAGGAACATCACCACGTCGGCGTCCTGCTCGAGGCTGTTGTGCACGACCATGCCGTTGGCGATGAAGTTGTGCGTTCCGATCACGGTGGCGTCGTAGACACGTTCCTCTCCGTGAGGGTCGACGGCAACGACTGGGTCCCACCCGACGTCGCTGAGCTCCTGGTCGAGAATGGGCCGGCGGCGACTCACGCTCCCGCCGGCCAGCACCTGCCGTGAC
The DNA here is from genome assembly GCA_030446955.1 of Thermomicrobiales bacterium. Lineage (GTDB taxonomy): Bacteria > Chloroflexota > Chloroflexia > Thermomicrobiales > UBA6265 > LC2-1. The sequence continues at coordinate 89 of JAUJMG010000349.1, read as the reverse complement.
GTTCGATGGGACCGAGCGGGGACCCGCTGCGGCACCGCCACCGGGGTACCGATCGCCAGCTCGTCCAGACGCCGCCAGCCGTCCACCGC